>JAHFPI010000010.1:9865-20439 GCA_023266795.1 Rhodospirillales bacterium | reverse complement strand
AAGGCAAGCTGACCGGCCTCAAGAGCAAGGCCATGACCAGCCCCTGCGGCAAAATCCGCATCCCGATCAACGAGTCCTCCGACGATAAATCGCAGATCGAGGAATTTCTCAAGCGTTATAAAGGCGAAGGCATCCAGCACATCGCCCTCGGCACGGATGATATTTTCACCACCGTTGAAAGCCTGCAAAAAACCGGCGTCGACTTCCAGACCACGCTCGACACCTACTACAAGAACGTCAACAAACGCGTTCCCGGCCACGGCGAAGACCTCGCCCGTATGCAGAAGCTGAACATTCTCGTCGACGGCGCGCCCACCAAAGGCCAGGGGCTGCTGCTGCAAATCTTCACCAAAGACGCCATCGGCCCGATTTTCTACGAAATCATCCAGCGCAAGGGTAACGAGGGTTTCGGCGAAGGCAACTTCCAGGCGCTGTTTGAATCGCTGGAAGAAGACCAGATCCGCCGTGGCGTGCTGAAGGCATAATCATCATGGCAATTAAATACCAGTCCGGCTTCGGCAACGAGTTCGCAACGGAAGCCCTCAAAGGAGCTCTTCCCAAAAACCAGAATTCGCCGCAAAAACCGGCGCATGGATTATACGCGGAACAACTGAGCGGCTCGGCCTTCACCGTGTCGCAAAAGAACCAGCTCAGGTCGTGGCTCTACCGCATCCTGCCCTCGGTCAAGCACCTGCCTTTCAGGCTTTATCAAAAACCTCAGGAAGCGCCCCCCTGCGCCACGCCGAACCAGTTGCGCTGGAATCCTCTGCCCCTGCCGAAGAAGAAAACCGATATTATCGACGGTGTCATGACCGTAGCGAAAGGCGGCGACCTGCACAGCTGGGCGGGATTGGGCGTTCACGTTTATGCGGCCAATGCCTCCATGGAGAAGCGCTACTTCTATAACGCCGACGGCGAGCTGCTGTTCGTGCCGCAGGCGGGCGCGCTCACTTTCCGCACGGAAATGGGCGTCCTGCAAGTCAGACCGGGCGAAATTATCGTCATCCCGCGCGGCATCAAGTTCGCCGTTGATCTCGATGACAAGACCGCGCGCGGCTACATCTGCGAAAACTACGGCACGCCCTTCACGCTGCCCGACCTCGGCCCTATCGGCAGCAACGGCCTCGCCTATCCGCGTCACTTCCTTTATCCGGTCGCGGCCTATGAGGATAAAAAAGGCGGTTTCGAACTGATTGCAAAATTCGACGGCGCCTTGTGGCATGCCGATATAGGCCTCTCGCCGCTGGACGTTGTGGCATGGCATGGCAACTATGCGCCCTATAAATACGACCTCGCGCAGTTCATGGCCATCAATACGGTCAGCTTCGACCACGCTGACCCTTCTATTTTCACCGTGCTCACGTCTCCCAGCGGCACGCCCGGCGTCGCCAACGTCGACTTCGCCATCTTCCCGCCGCGCTGGTCGGTTGCCGAACATACCTTCCGCCCGCCCTATTTCCACCGCAATATCATGAGCGAGTTCATGGGGCTTGTCCTCGGCGTTTACGATGCGAAGGAAAGCGGCGGGTTCGTCCCCGGCGGCTGCTCGCTGCACAACTGCATGTCCGCCCACGGTCCGGATGCAGTCGTACTCAAAAGCGCTTCCAACGCCGACCTGAAGCCGGCTCAGATGAAAGACACGCTGGCTTTCATGTTTGAGAGCCGCTTCGTCATGCGCCCGACGGCATTCGCCCTCAAGAACGGATTGCAGGCCGATTATCATGAATGCTGGCAGGATCTGCCGAAGATGTTTAAGGGTAAAAAATGAAACTTGCATCACTGAAACACGGGCGCGACGGAAAACTCATCGTTGTTAACAAAGACCTGACTAAAGCAACTTCGGCGGAGCATGTCGCGCCGACGCTGCAGGCGGCGCTCGACAACTGGGCCGTTGCCAGACCGAAACTGGAGCAGCTGTCAAAAGATTTGCATGCGGGTAAAGCCATACCATTCGCTTTCGATCCCGCCAAATGCGCCAGCCCGCTGCCCCGCGCCTATCAGTGGGCGGATGGCAGCGCCTACGTCAACCATGTTGAACTGGTGCGGAAATCGCGCGGCGTGGAAATGCCCGCCAGCTTCTGGACGGAGCCACTGATGTATCAGGGTGGATCGGACGCCTTCCTCGGCCCGCACGAGGACATCCTGATGGAAACAGAAGAATGGGGCATTGATTTCGAAGCCGAAGTCGCCGTCATCACCGATGACGTGCCGATGGGCACTCCCGCTGCGGACGCAGGGCGGCATATCCAGCTGCTGATGCTGGTAAACGATGTTTCCCTTCGCTATCTGGCGCAGCCGGAACTCACCAAGGGCTTCGGCTTCTTCCAGTCCAAGCCGTCGAGCGCCTTCTCGCCCGTCGCCGTGACGCCGGACGAACTGGGCGCTGCATGGCAGGATTATAAAATTCATCTGCCGATGCTGACGACTTTCAACGGTAAAAAATACGGCAGCCCGGACGCCGGCGTTGACATGGTGTTCAACTTCGCCGCGCTGGTGGCTCACGCCGCCAAAACGCGCCCCCTGTGCGGCGGCACCATCATCGGTTCCGGCACGATTTCCAACAAGGATAAGACAAAAGGGTTCTCCTGCCTGGTGGAACAGCGTATGCTGGAAAAAATCGAGACCGGCGAGTCAAAAACGCCCTTTATGAAATTCGGCGACCGCGTAAAAATGGAGATGCTGGACGCGCAGGGAAAATCCATCTTCGGCGCAATCGAGCAAACCGTGGCCCGATATAAATATCAGGCCGCAGCCGGTAAAGCGAAAGCCGCCGGTTAATGGAAGCGCCGTTTTGCAAAGCCTGCCATGCCGATTTAACCACCGCAAAAAGCCTTGGAAAAAAGAACAACTATAACCTCCTGTCCTGCCCGAAATGCGGCACGGTGACGGTCGACCCCTTCCCCACCGTCGAGCAGCTGATCGCTTTTTATCAGGGCTACAAGGGCACGACGGATTATCAGGCAAAGAAGAAAAGTAAAATCAAGCGCGCGACACGCCGGATCAAAAACCTCAAGAAACTGACGGAGGGCAGTCGCTTCCTCGATGTCGGGTGCAATTACGGCTTCTCAGTGAAAGCGGCGCAGGATCTGGGGCTTGACGCCTTCGGCATCGACATGGATGGCACCGCCGTCAGCGGCAGCCGCGAGATGTTCGGACAAAAAAACTTTGAAACGATTTCCGTTCAGGATTACGCGAAGCGCGGCGCAAAGGCCGACATCGTCTATACCAGCGAAGTGATCGAGCATGTGCCCGACCCTGACGGCTTCGTGCAGGCCATTTCTGCGATACTTCCGAAAGGCGGGGTGTTATACCTGACCACGCCGGACGGCGGCCACTGGAGCCTGCCCGGAGACTTCACTAAATGGAAAGACGTCATGCCGCCGGAACACATCACCTACTTCACCCGCAAAGGCATGAAGGGCCTTTTAGAAAAGCACGGCCTGCGCGTGGAGAAATTCTTCTTCTCCATCAAGCCGGGCATGCGCCTGATTGCGCGGAAGGGTTAAACCTTCTCAACCTGCGTAAACTCCAGCTCGACCGGGGTGGAGCGGCCGAAGATGGAGACCAGCACCTTGAGGCGGCTGCGGTCTTCGTCGATTTCCTCGACCACGCCGTTGAAGGAGTTGAACGGCCCGTCGCAGACGCGCACCTGCTCGCCGATGTCGAAGGTAATGCTCGGACGCGGACGCTCGGCGCCTTCGGTCACCTGCTTGAGAAGGCGCTGCGCCTCCACTTCGGTGATCGGCGAGGGCTTGTTGCCGCCGCCGCCAAGAAAGCCGGTCACTTTCGGCGTGTTCTTCACCAAGTGCCAGGTATCGTCGTTCATTTCCATTTTAACAAGGACGTAACCGGGAAAAAACTTGCGCTCGGCATTGACCTTCTGGCCGCGCCGCACTTCGATGACTTCCTCAATCGGCACCATTACTTCTTCGATATACTGGTCCAGCCCGCGTTTTGCCGCAGTCTCCTTGATGGAGGAAGCCACTTTCTTTTCGAAACCGGAATAAACGTGCAGCACATACCAACGCTTTGTCATTGTTTTAAGCCCCTAACTCAAGAATAAATTTAATGCCGACAGAAATAGCCCCGTCGGCTACCAGCAAAATCATCGCCATAATGAAGATCATGATAAAAACGACTATCGTCGTCGTCACGGTTTCCTTGCGGCTCGGCCAGGTCACCTTCCGGGATTCCTGCTGCGTCTCGCGGATAAACTGGACTAAATTCTTTGCCATCGCCTTTATCGTTCCTTTTCTTCAACTCAGTCCCGTAGGGTGGCAGGAGCGGGGGGACTCGAACCCACAACATCCGGTTTTGGAGACCGGTACTCTACCAATTGAGCTACGCTCCTTCATCATGCTTTGCATGTAAAACATGCCGCCTTACACCGTTTTTCCCCTAAATCCCCGCGTTTCCGGAGGCCGGATTCGCAAGTCTTATTCAATTTTGGGGGATAACAGATAGGGCTTTGTAACCCAAGTTTTATCGGAAATCCAGAGAAAAGTGTTAAAAAGTGACCCGCTTATACGTTTCCATATAAAAATATTTATGCTAGAATGGTCTCCAAAGCCAGAGAATCACTACAAAGGGATGCCCATTGGCCAAACTGTGGAAAAACGTGCGCGATGCCAAAGGTAAATCCCGGATGCAGGAGATAGACCTGTCAACGCTGGCCATTGCGTCCCCTACGGTGATCTATCTGACAGGATTCATGACGACGGATTCACGGCCAAGTTACGTTGCCGCCAACCTGAAAAGCCTGAAAAATATCATGCGCGACAAATCGGGAAACACCCCGGCAGCGGAAATCTATGTCTGGTCATACAGCAATCTCCGCAACGTATTTAATCTGGCCGCCTATAACTGCCGTCCGGAACACGCCTGCAGCGCCACCGCCGTGAAACTGGCCGCCGGCGTCATTATGCCCCTCGTCAGCGAAAATGGCCAACCCCTGCCCCGCGCCGAGGCGCAAAAACGTCTCCGTAACGTGACTTTCTTCGGCTACAGCGCGGGAACAATACTGGCGCAGGAAGTCTTCAACGCTTCCATGAAAATGATGCAGAAGATAGGCTATAAACCGGAGGAAGTCCGCGAACTGCTGCGCGAAGTCGTTCTTGTCTCGGCGGGCAACGTCTCGCGCCCCGCCAAGGAAAAAAACCGTTTCACAACGCTGTACCTCGCCGGCAGCGATGATGGCATGACCATCTGGACCGACCGGATCTGGAGCCCCCGGCAGAATCTTTTTGCCAGACTGCCCCGGCAAATGACAATCAAACAAATGTCAGACACCAGCCTGCTGATTACGGCTCCGGCAAAAAAAGAAAAGAATATCCATTATACATTGCGGAACCTCTTTGCCAGACTGACGCGGCGACCGACGATCAAGCCGCCGTCCGACGTCAGTCCCCATGCATTATTGCACTATACTACAAGCGACGATACGCACGGACAGTTCTCCAAGATTGCCCTGAACGCGCTCATCAACGCCGTCAACAGAAAGACGACACCGGACGTGTTCCAGCTGCTGGAACCCCTCCCCTCGCACCCGCCGCAGGAAACAGCCATCTACCGCGACCGCATCAAAAAAGCGATAGGCGGAAATTAGAGGCTGAGCGGACTTATCAGGAATTATTTCTTATGCTGCAGATAAAGCCTGCTGCCCTGCGCGGATTTTGACAGGGGCTGGACTTTGGCGGAAGTGGCGATGCCCAGAATCTCTTTCTTGACGGCTTCAATGAGGTCGGCGCTGCCGCGTTTCACTTCAACTTCAATCTCGAAAAAGTTCTGCGACACATTGCCCTGCGCAAGGATGAGTTGGCCGACATCGAAAGCGACTTCAACCATCCCGCTGTTCCTGCCGCTGCCGATCTCCATTTCAAAATACCGGCGCTCGATCGCCGCCGTAAAAATATGCATAAGCTTTTTACCCTTAAAGGGTTTAGCCGCCGCCTGCCCCTGCACATCCGTCACGGCGGACAAAAGCGGCTCACGCGTCGTGATGTCGTCTTTACATTCCTTCCGCAACATGACAGCCTCACCCAGCGGCGAATCCGGCACCATCTCCAGTTTGAGCGTCTGTTCATAGCAACCCAGCTTGCCCGCGCTACCGGGTTTGTACTGTACGCGCAGCGACAGGCCTGCCTGATACAGCTCCAAATCCGGCGTATCGTAATAATCGCGCGGCCTGTATTTGTGGAATATTTCCGACGTGCTGTTCTTTCCGCGCAAAACGCGGAACACCTTCTCCAGATCGGCAGGAGAAAGCTTTATTTTCAGCTCAGTTTCAACGGCCTGTCTTTTTTTCTGAACTGCCATCCGGTCCTTACAATCTCTGTCGCATTAATGATTTCGTCACGGCGTAGGCCGACTCCTGCCAGAAGCTGGCGCCGGCATCGCCAAGGCGCTTTTTCATGGTGCTGTCCAGCGTGAAGGTTTTGATGCAGCATTTTACGGGGTCGGCATCAAGCACATGCGCAAACATGCTGACCATGCACTGCACATCTTCAAAGTTTTCTTTGGTGCATTGCACGATGTAAATATTGTTATCGTTGTCGTTCATCTTTTGATGTCCAGCTTTCTTAATTGTTTCTTAACTATTATCAACTCTACCCCCGCGTTGAAAAATTTTCAATGATTCTGTTAAAGATACGTGTATCCCATTGTATTCATTATCCTATTTAAGGGGATTTCAGACCAGCTGGCCGTTTCGCCAATATCCCGCATATCTGAGCGGTAAAAGATCGGCAGCCCGTACTTTGAAGAGAACGGAGGTTCCCGGCTCCCGCAGAATCACGCTGCTTCCCAGCGCATAATCCGCAATAGCCTCACGGCAGCGCCCGCAGGGGGAAACAACGCGCGGCTCCTGACCCGGTGCATAGTAAACGGCCACCATGGCCTCTATCTTTTTATCGGGGTGCTTCGCTGCTTCGGCAATAGCAATAGGCTCGGCGCATATCGAGAGGCTCCCGACATCGGCAATAAGATTAACGGCGGTAACGATTCTACCGTCATTCATCCGGATCGCCGCCCCCACCAGCGCCGGAGCCTTCTCGCCGGAAAGCTGCAACACAGGCTTTTTGACCGCAGCAGCAGCAGCGGCGACAAGATCCTGATCGGCGGGTGAAATATCCTGCTTTACCATTTGCACAGCGTATCTGAAGAATAGTTGTCTGGGAAGGCGTGTGATAGGCAGTCTCAAGAATATGAATAATTTTATCCGACAAGATCCCTCGCCTTTGACCTGAGACGGCAATATAATGATAAAAATACGCATTAAAGAGGTCTCTTTATGTTCGAAATTCTAAGCGCCGACGAGATGAGAAAGGCCGAGGCTGCCACCCTTGCACAGGGGATCACCGGACTTCAGCTGATGGCCGCCGCAGGAGCTTCAGTCGCGCAGGAGATTGCCGATACGATCAAACCCTGCCCGGTTCTGGTGCTCTGCGGCCCCGGCAATAACGGCGGAGACGGATTCATCGCCGCGCAGCACCTGAAAAAAGCGGGCTGGCCGGTGCGGGTCGCCTGCATGGTGAAACGCAACGCCCTGAAAAACGATGCCTTACTGGCCGCGCAGAAATGGGACGGCGAAGTCGAAAGCCTCAATTCCAACCTTTCCGTCCATCAGACCGGACTGGTTGTCGATGCCGTTTTCGGCACCGGCTTCGACCGGACGCTGGAGCCGGAGCTGGTGATCCTGTTCGATAAAATCCGCACCCGCAAAATCCCCGTCGTCGCCGTCGACGTGCCGACGGGACTGAACGCCGCAACAGGCAGCGTTGACGCGGGCTCGCTGAAAGCAAATCTAACCGTCACATTCTGCCGCAAAAAAACCGGCCATGTTCTCCTGCCGGGAAAAGAACATTGCGGCAGGATCGTCACGGCGGATATTGGCATCACGGATGCCGTCGTATCGGCGCTCGGCACAACCTGCTTTGAAAACCATCCGGCGCTGTGGCTGAAGGATTTTCCGCTACCCACAGCAGAAGGGCATAAATACAGCCGTGGCCATGCGGTCGTCTACGGCGGCGAAAAACGCACGGGCGCCGCCTGCCTTGCCGCCGCCGCCGCGCAAAAAATCGGCGCGGGGCTTGTCACCATCACCAGTCCGGCGAAAGCCTGGCCGGTTTATAGCAGCTACCGCGCCAGCATCATGGTGGATGAATGTAATGATATAGAAGGTCTGAAAACAATCCTGCGCGATGAACGTAAAAATGTAGTGCTGCTGGGACCCGGCGCAGGCGTGGACAATACCCTGCGGCAGGCTGTCGAGGCGGTTTTGTCCCTGAATAAATCCGGCGTGCTGGATGCGGATGTTTTTTCGGCGTATCAGGATGCCCCGAAAGATCTTTTTGCCAAACTTTCGCCAAAATATGTCCTGACTCCGCATGCAGGAGAATTCGAGCGGTTCTTCGGCGTGATGGAAGGCACCAAACCGGAGCGCGCCCTCAAGGCCGCCAGAATTTCCAACGCCATTGTCCTGATCAAAGGCGCGGATACCGTTATTGCCGCGCCGGACGGAACCGCCGTCATCAATACGAATGCCCCGCCGACCCTCGCCACGGCCGGATCGGGCGATGTTCTCTCCGGATTTATCACGGGACTCATCGCTCAGAAAATGCCCCCGTTTATGGCAGCCTGCGCCGCCGTCTGGCTGCATGGGCAGGCCGCCAAGATATACGGCCTTGGCCTGACTGCAGAAGACATTATTTCAACGCTTAATCAAGCACTTAACAAATTTTTTAGGGATGCCTGAATAATCCATAAAATTTGAAATAAATGCCTGAGAGGTCGGAAATATGCTATACTGCAAAGATATGGTTGGCTTGGGGTTTGGTCATGCAACACGGTGACATTTCAGGGAATCGAGCGCCTCCCGAAGGAAGCAAATTGACGTTCTGCCGGGGAACGCTTTTTGCTGTAGCCGTCGCGCTGCTTTATTCCTTGTTCCCCGTCACATCCGCTTACAGCTGGACCTATCCCCCCTATGATTGCCAAAAAGCAATAGCCTGGGCACAAGCCCACATCCCCAGCAATAACAAGGCATTTGATTTTGGCTGCGAAGCATTTGTGCATCAGGCGGAAGATTTCGCCGGAGGAAGAACTTTCGGTTATTGCTCGGCCCAGGATCACTGGAACAACGCTGCAAATAGCGGTTATACCGGTTGCAGCCCGGGCGGCCATCCGGGCATCGTTCAATCGGGAATGGCCCACTATGGCCTTACCGGCATACAACCCGGTGACATCATATTCTTCAAACCACATGGTGCGAACTACCCATACGGCCACGTGGGCATATACGCAGGCGGAGGGAAATACTACTCGGGAGGCGTCTCCGGCCTCTCCTTTGGATACACAGCGATACTTACAGTTAGCTCTACGTCGAGTTCTGATCCGGTGGAAGGATATTACAGTTGCTCCGGTGTCCCCGCCTGCGATCCTGATACCGACCCGACCTGTCCTCCTCCACCACCCGGCGGCGGCGGCGCGCCCCCCACTCCGGGCACACCCGGGGGAGGTTGCTGTGAGAACTCAGGCGCAGTGCTGACAAACGGAGGCGGGGCGTTCACGGTTGACCCCTGCAAAGTCGTTTCCACCCCCACCGGATTGTCATGCCCTAAACCATGATGAAAGGCTGAAAATATGCTGCGCTGTAAAGGTAGAATAGGTTTGGAGCTTTGTCGTGCAGCTCAAAGGATTCTTTTTGCCGCTGGTGTGGCTCTTTGCTCCCTATGCGTTACCACATCAGCCATTGCCCAAACCTGCCCCGCGCCGGAAATAGACCTTAGCAAGGCGATGGCCTACGGGCAGTACTATGTCGATAATGGTCAGTACATACTAGGTGGCGGTCACAACCCTTGTTACAAACCAGGACCCGGCCTCAGCTTTGACTGCTCCGGCTTTGCCTCCGCGATTCTGCATCAGATATCCCCGCCATCCAAAATTGGCTGCGCCCTTGCTGACGGGCTTGAGTCAAGAGCCCCCACGCCGGGCAAGATCGGCACAAATCCCGTCGTTATCATCTTCACGCAGCTGGGCGAGACCGCCTGCGGCCGGTGGGGACACGTATTTCTCAACATATGCGGCAAATTTTACAATGCCGCAAACCCCACCGATGATATCGTCAATTTAAGAAGTTCTTATAGCGGTTCAAACAGGTGCGGGTCATGGAATGCCGAGTTCCGCGTCCCGCCGGGCCTCGAAAACCTCACTTGGGCCAGTTGCAGCAAGATTTGCACTCCCGGTTGCACCCCCGCAACATGTCCGGACGATCCCAGTGGAGGAAACACCGGGGGCAACTCCGGAGGCGGAGGAGATTGTAACAACGTTGGCAGCGGAAACTGCGAGGAAGCCATCGTAGGTTATCTGAAGAAATGGTGGAGTGATGAATTTTTACCCGCCCTCAAAGATATGACCGCCCAGCTTTATTCCTACCGCATTTTCGAGACATGGCAGCTGGGCCGCGCGACAGACGCCCAGAATGTCAATAGAACGGCGCGCGTCGAGCAGGAGCAGCGCGTAACTTCCCAGCAAAGCACCCTCCCCAGTGAAGCGGTCTGCGTTGCCGGCTCCTATCC
>JAHFPI010000010.1:0-9855 GCA_023266795.1 Rhodospirillales bacterium | reverse complement strand
AAACAGGATCTGCAAAGGCGCTCGGCAAACGCCGTCAAAGCCGCGCCCTATGCGCCGGGTCCCGACCCCGCGACAGACCAGAGGATGCGCTGGGAGGAATACTGCAAGGAATTCCAGGATCCCGCAAATAATAACGGCGTTAGCGCCTGCCCCAACCCGACGGCACCAGGCATGCTCCCCAACGCCGATATCAGTATCGAGGGATTCCTGTTGAAAGACACCATAAACATGAATAACCCCGATGAATACAAAGCCTCTCTGGCACTGCTTAAAAATCTCGTACAACCGACGATCCGGGAGAGAATTCCCGATAATGTTGTCGGCACCTCCCAGGGCAAGGAATACATCATAAAACAGCAGCATCTTGACGCCATTAACAATATTGCCGCAGATGTCGTCTCCTCCATCATTGCAAGACGCACGGGATTGGCGCCGACTTTCCCCGGGGGAGGAAAACCCGTTGGCGGATTAGTGAAAGAAATCCGGACAAAGGCGAGCGTCGATCCCGCCAAGATCGCGCAGAACCCCAGTTACAACGAAATTATGCTGGCGCTGACAAAAGAGCGGTTTTTCGATCCGGAATATTTCATCCGCATGGAAAACAATCCCGGTGCCGTCAAGCAGGAACAAACCTCCGTCAATGCCTATATCACAATCCAGTTGCAGGATATTTACAGGCTGCAGGAACAGCTGAACGCGCTGCTTGCCGCCCGTGCCGCATTAAAAATTCATCCCGATCAGAACAGCAGCCAGATGCAGGCCGCGCCCAATAAATAACACTGCATAAAATAATAAAATACCGGAGTAAAAAAAATGAAAACCCGCTTCCTCGTCCTCTTGTTATTCATGTTTGCGGCTGCTTTTATCACGCTGCGCATGGCGGCCGCCGAGGATGACGCCTCTTCCGCCAGCGCCGTATCCGAGGGAGTGCCTCCCGGCGACTTTCATGCAGCGCAGACAGATGCGGAAATGTCGCTGGATAAACTGCTGCTGTCTGACAAGGATGAGGAAGGAGGGCTTCTGCATAAGCCTGCGGGAGATGTGCCACCAGAGGACGGCGTTGCTGCCTCCCCGTTCACACAGCAGTTTTTACACAGCTTAAAAGAAAAAGGTAAGCAACTGAAAAGGAACTCCGGAGGGAAGGATAAATATTATGCGCTCGTTAGCGGCATTCTTACCTGCGGCACAGGGTACAGCAATAACTACAATCAGCTTTTCCACACGATAGAAGAGAATGATCAGAATGCCATCATCATGTCCGTACGACGTGAAGCCATTAATACCGATAAGCTCCTCAATGGGTCAATTTATAAGCTGGTCAAAGAAGGGGAAAACTGGGAGCTTGACGGCATTGTTTGCAAAAACACTGACTTTAATACGGCGAAGTAATGGAGTGCCTGAAAATGAAAATATGGTCTGTTGGTCTTTTGTTGTTTTTTATACCTTTCATTATTACGCCGCCATCAGCATTTGCGGAGGGGCTGCCCCCGGAAGCCTTTCACGCACCGCAAACGGAGGCGGAGAAGGCTCTTAATAACATACAGACACAAGAAAAAAAGAATCCCGATATGGGCAGGTATCTTACTAAAAACGACGCCGACAAGGAGAGCCCCTTTCTCACAAAAAAATTCATGCAAACAGCAAAAGGAAGAAACAAGGCGCTGGAACATTGCAGCGACGAGAACCCGTGTATCAGTGCCGGCTTCAATCCCCTGACATGCGGCGCGCAGGATAGCAGTGAGTACGACCAGCTTTTCCACACGATAAAAGAGAATACTCATGAAGCGATTATCATGTCTACATGGCGTGAGCATCTCTATCCTAGCATCGAAGGGCCGATTTACAAGATGGTTAAAGACGGCAAAGTCTGGAAGCTGGATGGCGTTGCCTGCGGGGAAAACCGTTTCAACGTGGAATGAGTGAGCATCCCTACAAATAACGCTTCGGATCGCAGGTTTTCGATCCCTGCCGGATTTCAAAATGCAGCTGTGACACGGAAACGGCGCCCGTCGACCCGATGGCGCCTATCGCCTGCCCCTTGCGGATCGTCATGCCCCTTTTGACCCTGACGGAAGCCAGATGGGCGTAGGCCGTCATCGTGCCGCCGCCGTGACGGATCAACACCAGATTGCCGTAGCTTTTGAGGTCATCCCCGACATAGGCCACAACGCCATCTGCCGCCGCCGCCACAGGTGCCCCCCGTGGCGCCGCGATATTAATTCCATCGTTATAGAGGCCGTCCCCCGTGGGGCCATAGGCCAAAATAATCTTGCCGCGCACCGGCCACATAAAATCAGGACGTTTCGAGCTCATGAGCGTCGTTGACGGCGGCGGATGCTTTTCGGGTGGCGGCGCCAAAGAATGAACCGGTTCCCGGCTTTTTTCGGCAGGGCGCGGAGATTTCAGCAAAACAACCTGCTGTGATGGCTGCGGTGGCTGTGATGATGGCTGGGGCTCATCCTGCCGGCGCAGGGAAGACGGGATTCTCAGCTGCTGCCCGGGGCTGACTTTGTAGGGTGCCTGCAGGCCATTCACCTGCGCCAGCCGGTAGGTGCCCACCGCGAAAATATTGGCTATGTCGTAAAGCGTATCGCCGTACCTGACGCGATATTCCACCGGCGCGGGTAATTTCAGCCGCTGCCCCTCGGCAAGCGCATAGGGCGGCTCAATCCCGTTCAGATCAATAATCTCGCGGATCGGCAGCCGGTAGCGCTTGGCAATATCCCAAAGATTATCCCCCGCTCCCACCATCATGGCGCCGGTCGCTGAATCGGAATGCAGCCCCAGATAAATCACGGATGCCGGCATATTTCCGGATGTGCTGCAGCCGGAAATTCCCAGCCATGCCGTCATAACCGCAGCCGACAGGAAAAAACGCTTCCGGTGCATACTAACCCTGAAAAGCAAAGGGCGCTGAAAGAAGAAACGGGTCAGCCTGTTCGTCCTGCACCGGTTCAGGCGCGTCGCGGGCGACATGCGGCAGCAGCGGCACAAAACGCACAGGCATGAGCTGCTCGCAGTGATAATCCTCTTCCTGACGGGTGATGCGGTAGATAAACTGGCTCGATTTATCCCGTCCCATCGGGATAATCAGGATGCCGCCGACAGATAACTGGTCGAGTAATGGCTGCGGCGGTTCCGCGCTGGCGGCCGCCGTTACGATAATCCGATCAAACGGCGCCTGCTCGATCCAGCCTTTCATCCCGTCTGCCGCCTTGCAGGTGGTATTACGGACGCGCAAGTCGGTCAGGCGTTTCTCCGCCGTTTCCAGCAACGGGCGATGCCGCTCGATGCTGTACACGCGGCGGCAGAGCTTGGCGAGAATGGCAGCCTGATAGCCGGATCCAGTGCCGATCTCCAGCACCTTGTGCCGGTCATTGACCCGCAGTTCCTGCGTCATGCTCGCCACCACCAGCGGCTGGCTGATGGTCTGCCCGCGCCCGATCGGCAGCGCGGTATCCTCGTAGGCCTGATCGTGGAACATCGGCGGAATAAAGACTTCGCGCGGCACGCGTTCAATCGCGGCCAGCACGGCTGTGTCGGTAATCCCCGATTTGCGGAGCTTCATAATCAGGCGGATTTTACGCGCCAGAACCGTCACTTGAATATGCCTTCCAAAATCTGCAGTGTCGGACGGTGGGTCAGGTTCAGCGACAGCGGCGTGATCGTTACATGCCCCGCCTTCAGTGATCCCACATCAATCGTCTGGTCAAGCTCGTTGCGTTTTGGCGGCGCACCGATCCAGAAATACGGATGGCAACGCGGGTCGATGCAATTGACCATCTCCTGATCTTCCATGCTGTAATGGCCCTGCGACCTGACGCGGATTTCCGGCCGGACGCCCGGCTTCCTGACGGGGAAATTCACGCTCATCGTGATATTGTCTTCCCACTCCCTGCCCTCGAACGCCCTGATGACTTTCGGGGCATATTCGCGCGCGAGGCTCCAGTCCGTCTTGTTGTGGCCGCCGTTCTCCTCGATGTCCTGACTGAGCGCAATGGCCGGTACGCACATCAGCGTCGCCTCGAATGCGGCGGCAATCGTGCCGGAATACGTCACGTCATCGGCGGTGTTCTGGCCGTGGTTGATACCGGACAGCGCCAGATGCGGGCGGAAGTCCTTCATGACCTTCTGCACGCCCACCAGCACGGAATCCGTCGGCGTGCCGTAAACGGAAATATGGGTTTTATCGTATTCCTTGATCCGCAGCGGCATATGGATGGTCAGCGAATGCCCCGCCGCCGATTGCTGGTTTTCCGGCGCCACCACCCAGACATGCGGCGAGAGCGTGCGCGCGATCTCCTCCAGCACCCTGATCCCTTCCGAATGGATGCCGTCGTCGTTGGAAACCAGAATGCGCGCTTCGGAAAGCTTTGTGGGGAACTTAAGCATGGGCTGTTTTACCTGACTTTCTGTTGACGGACGGCTCCAGCTTGGTCATGCCGCCCATATAGGGTTTCAGCACTTCCGGAATCACTACGCTGCCGTCCATTTGCTGATAGTTCTCCAGAACGGCAATCAGGCAGCGCCCGACCGCAACGCCGGAACCATTGAGCGTGTGGACATATCTTGTATTCTTGTCGCCTTCTTTTTTATAGCGCGCCATCATGCGCCGCGCCTGAAAATCGCCGCAGTTCGAGCAGCTGGAAATCTCGCGATAGGTATTCTGCCCCGGCATCCAGACCTCGATATCGTAGGTCTTGCGCGCCGAGAAACCCATGTCGCCGGTGCACAACGTGATCGTCCGGTAAGAAAGATCGAGTTTTTTCAGGATATTTTCGGCGCAGGCCGTCATGCGCTCGTGCTCGTCGGCGGATTTTTCCGCTTCGGTGACGCTGACCAGTTCGACCTTGTAAAACTGGTGCTGGCGGATCATGCCGCGCGTATCCTTGCCTGCCGCCCCTGCCTCGGAACGGAAACAGGGCGTCAGCGATGTCAGCCGCAGCGGCAGGGCACCGATGTCGGTGATCGAGTCCATCACGGTATTGGTGAGAGAGACTTCGGAAGTGGGGATCAGCCAATGGCCGGTATTCATTTTAAAAAGATCTTCGGCAAATTTTGGCAACTGCCCCGTACCGTAAAGCGCTGTATCCTTTACCAGCAGCGGCACGGACAACTCCGTATAGCCATGCTCCCGCGTATGCGTATCGAGCATGAACTGCGCCAGCGCCCGCTCCAGCCGCGCCACGCCGCCGCGCAGCAGCACAAACCGCGAGCCGGACATTTTTGCCGCCGCCTCGAAATCCATGCCGCCGAGGCCCTCGCCGATGTCGACGTGATCTTTGGCGTGGTTCAGGCGTTTCGGCTCGCCGTGCTTGCGGATTTCCTTGTTGTCTTTTTCGGACGTGCCAAGCGGCACGGTTTCATCGGGAATATTGGGCAGCAGGCTGAGAAAATTGGTCAGCTCCGCGCCGGCTTTCTTTTCTTCCTCTTCCAGTTTCGTGGTGCGGTCTTTATATCCCGCCACTTCCTGCATCAGGGCCGCAGCGTCGCCGCCTTTGGACTTGATCGCGCCGATCTGTTTTTAAGCCTCGTTGCGTTTGGACTGCAAATCCTGCACTTCCGTCAGCAGGGCGCGGCGCTTTTCATCCATCCCGATGATTTTCGGCGTCTGCGGTTCAAGGCCGCGCCGTTTCCAGCCGGAATCAAAATAATCGGGTGTTTCCCGAATGAGACGAAGATCGAACATAAAAATACTCTGGTGTTGTGGAAGTTTCCCCAAACCTCTATCGCTGAATTGTACGCCTTTTCTCGGACAACTTCACCAGAAAAACCGAAATTTCATACAGCGCCAGAAGCGGCACCGCCAGCATGATCTGGCTCAGGACATCGGGCGGCGTGAGAATGGCCGCGACCGTAAAAATCCCGACGATGGCATAGCGGCGCTTGTCCGCGAGAGATTTGGCACTCACCAGCCCAACCCGCGCCAAAAGCGTCAGTATAACAGGCATTTGAAAGCAAAAGCCGAAGGCAAAGATAAGCGTCATGATAAGCGAGAGGTATTCCCCCACCCGCGCTTCAAGCTGGATGGGCAAACCGTTGTTTTGCGGCGCAAAACTTTCAAAGCCGGCAAAAAATTTCCATGCCACCGGTATGACAAAATAATAAACGAAGGCCGCCCCCGTCAGGAACAAAACCGGTGTCGCCACTAGAAACGGCAGGAAGGCTTTTTTCTCGTTTTTATAAAGCCCCGGCGCCACAAACATCCATAGCTGCACCGCCACGACCGGAAAAGACAGGAAACCACCCGCAAAAAGCGCCAGCTTCATGTAGGTGAAAAAGGCTTCGGTCAGTCCGGTATAAATCAGCCGCCGGTTCTCCCCCTGAAGCACGCTCGCCAACGGTCTGACCAGAAAGGCGTATATGTCCTGCGCGAAGTGATAACAAAAAAGGCTGGCAAAGATGAAGGCCAGAAGGGAATAAATCAGCCGCCGCCGCAGTTCCAGCAGATGCGCAACCACGGGCATTGACGGCTCTGAAGTTGTATTTTCTTTATTTATTTCAGGCTGCTCTGTCATTTTCTTTATTTTTGACTTCTGCTGCTATTTTCCGGTCAACCTCAAACTGCAGGTTCTCTCCGCCGGGTTTATTGGCTTCGCGGACAATATCGTCCAGTTCCCCCTCCCGCATCACGTTATCAAGCGACTTCTGAATATCAGCCGTTATCACCCTGAACTTACGGATAAATTTTCCAGCCGTATAAAGGGCGCGCGGCAGATCCTGCGGCCCGATGACGACAACGGCCACAGCCAGAATAACCAGAAATTCAGGCAGCCCGATGCCGAACAAGGTTATTCCGCCTTATGTTTATCGGCGGAGTCTGACGGCTTGTCGTCGCCCGTGCCTTTGAGACCGTCCTTGAAATTACGCAGCCCCTTGCCAAGATCGCCCATAACGCCCGGCAGCTTACCCGCGCCGAACAGGACCAGCACGACAACGAGGATGAGGAGGATATGCCCGAAACTTAAACCCATGATTATTCTTCCTTGTCTTCGTCAATATCTGTTTCATATACGGTATCGTCTTCCGTACCGCCCAGAAGATCCTCGTCCGTGACGGCATTGGGATCTTCTTCCTCAGCCTCGCCGCTGAACAGGTCAGAGCCCGGCATCGCCTCGATCGCCGGACGTTTGTCGAGCAGACCAGCAGCCTTTAACTCATCCATCCCCGGCAGGTCGCCCAGACGCTCCAGACCGAAATGATCCAGAAAAGCCTGCGTCGAAAGCCATGTCACCGGACGCCCCGGAACCTCGCGGCGCTTGCCCGGCTTGATCCAGCCGGATTCCATCAGCGTATCCAATGCGCCTGGGCTTGTCGCCACGCCGCGGATATTTTCGATTTCCGCGCGCGTCACCGGCTGGTGATAGGCGATGATCGCCATCGTTTCCATTGCGCTGCGGGTGAATTTCCGCGGCTGTTCTTTTTCGAGCTTCATCTGCTCGCCCAGATCCACCGCCGTGCGGAGCGCCCAACGCTTGTCACGCTGCACAAGGTTGACACCGGCGCCCGCGTATTTTTCGCGCAGATGCTCCAAGACTTCCGGGATCAGCGCCACGCGGTCGGCGGGAAAACGCTCGGCAATCACGCGCTCATCGACGGCGGATGCCGACGCGAACAGGATGGCCTCTACCAGCCGGATATCGTCCGGCGTTATTTCGGGCTTTACTGCCTCTTCAACAATTTCAGAAACTTCGATCTCCAGAATTTCTTCCGTTACCGTCTCTTCCGGCTGTTGTTTTTTTGCTTTTGCCATCTGCTTCAAGACCCTTCTTCAGTGGTGGATTTCGGACGCCGGACATATATCGGCGCGTAATTTTTCTCCTGCTGGAGCTCGATCAGCCCGCGTTTAGCCATCTCGAGCGCGCCGCCGAACGTGGAGGCGACGGCGGAACGCTTGACGATCTTTTCCCTGATCCCGCCGGGCAGGAACATGAACAGCGACACCCATTCCTGCGGAATTTTACCGAGCATGGTTTCGAGGCGCGCAATCGCCTCTTCCAGCGAGAACAGCTTGACCGGATTGAGTTTGTAAACGGAATTTTGCTGGCGCTGCTTGATATCGCCGTAGGCTTTCAGCAGGTCATAGAGCGTCATCTCATACTTGGAGATATAGGATGTATGCAATCCTTCCGGCTCCCCACGGCCAAACACGTTATAACCGAGGCGCGGCAGCCTGAACAGGTCGTTCGCCACCTTGCGCATGGCTTCGAGGCGGCGCAGTTGGAATTGCAGCGCTTCAGCAAGTTCCTGCGCGGAGGGCTCGGCCTGTTTCAACTCTTCCTGCGGAATCAGCAAGCGGGATTTGAGATAGGCAAGCCATGACGCCATGACCAGATAATCGGCGGCGATCTCCAGCCGCAGGTCCCGCGCCTTCTCGATAAATTCGATATATTGATTGGCGAGCGCCAGAATAGAAATTTTCGTCAGGTCGACTTTCTGGTCGCGGGCCAGCGACAACAGCATGTCGATCGGGCCGTCAAAATCCCCCAGATAAAGCAAAAGCTGTTCGCTTTCGCTGCGTTCCTTGAGGATATCCTCTTCAAACTGTGGCGCTTCGACTTCGCTCGTCATTCCGTTTCCCGCTATTTAAAACTCTTTGCCGTTCTGCCGCCTCGATCCGCCCTGCCGCTGCATCCGTCAGTTTCGGTGTCACCGATAAAGCCAGCGCACGATCCGCAAACGAGGCATTGCAGAGCATCGTCAGATCCATCCCCGCCGCCATCGTATTCCGGATCCGGCTCTCGAGCGTCCCGCCCAGAGCCTTCATGGAAACATCGTCAGCCAGAAGAACCCCCTGAAACCCTATCTCCCCCCGCACCACCGCGTCGGTGATGCGTCTGGAAATAGAAGCCGCAGAATCAGGATCCAGAGACGAGTATACAACATGCGCCGCCATCGCCCAAAGCGCTGTTTTCATATCCGATTGTGATAAGTATTTGAAAGGTTTAAAATCGGTTGCCGATAGTTCACTATGGGAAACATCTGCGACCGGCAGTGATAAATGACTGTCCACCCGGGCGCGGCCATGCCCCGGAATATGCTTGATTACAGGGGTAATAGCGCCTTCCAGCAGGCCACGGCACACGGCCTCACCCAGAAAACCAACAACCTCGGGGTCTTCGCAATAGGTGCGGCTGGCCGAGAGAAATTCATGGCAATCCGGCGCTGGAACGTCCACCACCGGCGCGCAGTTCACGGTAATTCCCATCTCCGCCATATCGCGCGCCATCTGGCAGGCATTGAGGCGCGCCGCCACGAAAGCTTCATCCAGTGAGGCAAACTGGTCATAGGCGACGCTTGATCCCACCGCTTTCTTCGACTGGCGCGCCATATCGCCAAAAGTCTTGGCGGCGGGATATTCCTTCCATTCCGGCGCCCGCAGCCGTGCCACCGTCCCGCCTTCCTGATCAATCAGCACGGGAATATCCTCCCGCCCGACACAGGCGCGCATGGCGGCCACCAGCTCCTTTACCTGCTTCTTCGAGACACAGTTACGCCGGAACAGGATAAACCCGGCGGGCTTCTCGGCTTTGAACAGGTCTTCTTCGGCACGCGTCAGCTCCGTCCCTTCGGCATCGACAATGACGGCTTTCAGTTCGGTAAGTTTCGGCGCTGTCTTAATATTTGACAAGGATGCACCCTCCCGGACTGACCGCATTAATCCCGCCGCATATTTCTTTTGCCCGCGCTTCCGTCACGTTGCCGGCACGCAGGCGGTAGTAAATCCCCTTGCCGGAGAGATACACCTTCGTCGTATCCATGTTCAGCGTACTCAGGAAGAGGGGGTATACTTTCTTTTTCTTATCCCAATCCTTCTGGGCGCTAGGTAAATCACTATAAGCACCGAGCTGCACC
>JAHFPI010000119.1 GCA_023266795.1 Rhodospirillales bacterium | reverse complement strand
ATGTTTTTGTGGATCATGGTGTGCATACAGGCCGGTCTTGGCGTCATCACGCTGTTGAGCCATGTCAACATCGTCGGCGCCACCCTGCATCAGGCCGGGGCGCTGGCGCTGCTGGCGCTGGTGATGGCGCTGCTGCACGATATACCCCGCAAGGGAGCGGCCGCGTGACGGCTGTTAGCGGCATTCTGGCGCAGCTGGCGGCTCTTGATCCGGTCGCGCGGTATTACCTGTTTGCCCTGGTGGTGGCCGTTCCGGTCGTGCAGGTTTTCAGGCGCGCCGGGTTCAGGCCGTACTGGGCGGCGCTGCTGGGCGTACCGCAGGTCGGGCTGATTCTCTGCCTGCTGCTGCTGGCCCTTCGGAAATGGCCGCAGAGTCAGGGGGCATAGGAATGCCATATCCCGATCTGCCGCTCTGGGGTCAATATCTGCTGCAGGGGATCCTGATTTTTGTTATGCTGGCATCGGCGGCTGTGGTGCTGTCCCGCGCCGGACGCAGCCCCTATCTTGTCTTTCTGCTGGTCGTGCCTTATGTGCAGATCATCGCGCTGTGGGCTTTTGCTTTTACCCTCTGGCCCGCAGCGGAAAAAAATAAATGAACGCGCTATTACCGGAGACAGTATGACCGCCGCCTCGCACTACGATACTTTAAAAGTCGCACGTAATGCGCCGCCGGAGGTGATCTACGAGGCGTACAAGGCGCTGGCCCAGAAATACCATCCGGACAAGAACCTGAATAACCCCGAAGCCAGCACAATGATGCAGAACGTCAATGCGGCCTACACGGTTTTATCCGACGTCCAGAAAAGGCAGACGCATGATGCCTGGCTGCGCCAGCAGGATCAGCCGGTGCGCGCGCTGACCGCGCAGGAGCGGGAAATTCAGGCGCAGGCCGACAAGGCAGCGGCGGATGCCGCCGTATGGACGGCGCTGGCGGCGAAAGCGGCAAAAGAAGTGAAAACGGCGAAGGAAAGGGCGGCTGACGCTGCGAACAAGGCGAAGAGCGGCGGCGCCAGCTGGGCGGCATGGGCGGCGCAGGCGGCCAAGGCGCTGGAGGAAGAGCTAAAAAAAGCGGCGGCGGCGGAAGCCAAGGCGCGGGAGGAGCTGGAAAAAGTCGCGGCGATAGAGCGCAAGTCCGGCATCAGGGGCGGCGCGGCAAGCGCTGTGACGCATTATGATACCCTGAAGATCGCGCGTGGCGCGCCGGTCGAGGTCGTGCGCGCCGCTTATAAAGCTCTGGCCCAGAAATACAATACCGCCGACGGCCTTGCGAGCGCCGAAGCGGTGCGGTCAATACAGGCCATCAATGTAGCGTATAAAATTTTATCGGACGCCAAGAAAAGGGCGGAGTACGATTCGCTGACGTACGTGCCGGAGCGGCCCTCAGCATCACACTCTCCGTCGCAGCCGCAGGCTCCCGTGACGCGCGAACCGACGGTGCGCGAGCGGGAATTTCAGGCGCGGGCGGATAAGGCGGCGGCGCTGGCGGCGGCGGCGATAGCTTGGGCGGATAAAGCGGGGGCGGAAGAGAAAGAGGCGACAGCGAAGGCAGAGGAAGCTGCCCGCAAGGCGCAGGAAGCCAAGACGGCCAAGGCGAAGGATGTGGCGGTCTGGACAGCGTGGGCGGCAAAAATGGCGGTCGAGGCGAAAGAGGCGAAGGCGCGGGCCGAGAAGGCCGCCGCTACCGCGAAAGAAGAAAAGTGGAAATCCGACCGCGCGGAAGCGGATAATAATAAAGTTAAAAGAATGGCGGCAGACGAAGCGGCGGCGCAGGGGCAGGGAAAATAACATGCGATTGACGGCGCGCCTGTTCACCGGAATTTTTCTGATTATTTTTATGATGGGATATTTTCCTGTTTCCCGGGCCAGCTCCTTCGGTATGATTGAAGGCCCGCCGGGGTGCACATGGGATGCAACTGTTATCGCGGTTTCGGGTGCTCAGGTAAAAATCCGTCTGGAAAAAATGTACGGCAGCTGCATGTACGAACCGGGGCCGTGCGGCAGCGCGGGGGATGTCCTGTCCCTCCCGAACGGCAAAGATAAACCGGCGAAAGCGGGCGATGCATTGCAGGTCTGGGTTGATGCGGATGCCGACAGCCATCTGCGGGCAAGCCTTGAACCCCCTGTCTGCACAAGGAAGCCACCGCCGTAAGTAACGTTAAGTATATGATTTTATTGAGAAAAAAATGGAGCGGGCGAAGAGATTCGAACTCTCGACATCAACCTTGGCAAGGTTGCACTCTACCACTGAGCTACGCCCGCAACTGTTCTGAGCTTTTAAAACACCGTACCGGCAGAGTCAAGACTTAAAGGGTCAGGCCTTGGGCCAATTGACCTTTGGCCGTGTGTCTATAATTAACCCGTTGTTATTATTAGTATATTTTTTGCAACCGCAGAGCCGATCCCACAGGCCGGGACGGTCGGCTTCGGTGCGCAGCGCGGCGGCGGTTTTGCCGACGAGCGGTTTTTCGCGCAGCGGCTTGCCGGATTTGATGATGGATTCAATCCGCGCGACGGTGCGGGAATCACGCAGCAGCGCCATAAAATTTTTCAGCTCCAGCGCACGGAGATAATCCTGCGTTACTTTCACGCCGGGGCCGGCGTCATCGCCGCCGGTCAGCAAGCGCGCCACCTTGTCCGAGACCACCACATCGTAAGGCGTCGCGACGCCCTTCAGGTAAAATCCGTCCACCGCCAGATTGAGCGCCGCCTGTCCTGCCGGACCCGGCAATTCCAGATCGAACGGTTTTTCCGGCGTGAAATCTTTTGTCATTTCCAGCGCTTTGGCCTTGGCGTCGGCGAGCAGGCGGGCTTTGTTCATCGTGACGCCGTCCGTGGCGCGGAGGTACATCAAATCCTTCGCCTCGAAAGCGGAGAGGCCGACTTTCGCCAGCGAAATGGTTTCGAAGACGGCGGCCACGGCAGGCATCGGACCGCCGGGCATTTTTTTATTCTGTTTGGCGCGGGTCAGCAGTTCGGTCGAGCCGCCCCACGCAGGCAGCAGGCCGACGCCGACTTCCACCAGCCCGGGATAGGTTTCGGCGTGCGCCTGTACGTGGTGCGAATGCAGCAGCACCTCGCAGCCGCCACCGAGCGCCTTGCCGGCGGGGGCGGAAACCACCGGGAACGGCGCATATTTGAGGCGCTTGTAAGTGTTCTGTCCCAGCGTCACCATTTTTTCGACGATCCAGTATTGCTTCAGTTTCGCCGCATAGAGTGCGACGCCGATGTTGGCGCCGACGGAGAAATCATCCCCCTCGTTGTGGATGACCAGCGCCTTGTAGGCGCTTTTACCATCGCCGATGATGTCGCAGGCTTTGTTGATCATGCGCATACTGAAGAGATCGAGCGAATTCATCTTGGAGTGGAATTCGAGGCACAGCACGCCGCCGCCGATGTCCCAAAGGCTGGCGGAGATATTTTTGGCGACGGCGCGCGCGGCGCGCTTGATGTCGGAGAGCAGCAGTACGCCGTCGGGGCGCTGCACGTTTTCGTAAACGCCGTCATGGCTGAGAAATTGCAACCGCCCGTTTTCAACGCGGTAGAACGTCCGTCCGGCGGCGCGTTGCAGGAGCGCGGGGACGGCGAGGCCTTCGGATTGCAGGCGTCTGATGAAATAATCCGCGCCCAGCTTGTCGATCAGCTCGAAAGGCCCGTATTTCCAGTTATAACCGAGGCGCATGGCCTCGTCGACCGCTGCGATATTGGCGGCGATTTCCGGCGCGTGTTCGGCGGTATAACACAGCGTCTGCTGCAAAACCGACCAGACATAGGCGCCGGTTTTGTCTTTTGTTTCCACCAGTTCGCGCAGGCTTTGTTTTTTCGTCCTTATTTTTGCGGCGGGACGCTCGGCGCCGGTCTCCAGATCAACCGCCAGCTTTTCCCTCTCGGCATTCAGGCGGTAGAACCCGCCCTTGCCCTTGCGCCCTGTATACCCGTCGGCGATCATCTTGTCGATCACCGGATAGGTCTTGTTGATTTTGCAGTAGCCGTCTTCGGCGGGGAGTTTCGACATCAGGCTTTTGCTGATATGCGGCATCAGGTCCAGCCCGACCAGGTCGATCAGGCCGAACACGCCCGTTTTCGGCACGCCGATGGGCCGCCCCATCAGCGCATCCGCTTCCTCGACGGTCAGTTTTTTGTTGTAGGTCTCGTTGATTGCGCATTGCAGCCAGAAAGTGCCGATCCGGTTGGCGATAAAGCCGGGTGTATCCTTGCAGACCACCACGCCCTTGCCCATTTTCTCGTCCATGAAGCGGGTGACTTCGGCGATTTTTTCCGGGAGGTTATTCGGCCCGGTGACCAGTTCCAGCAGCGGCATATAGCGCGGCGGGTTGAAGAAGTGCGTAATCAGGCAGTCCTTTTTGAACGCTTCGGACTGGCCGGCGGTCAGGTCGTGCAGCGGGATGGTCGAGGTGTTGGAGGCGACGATCGAGCCTGCCTTGCGGCAGGGGTCGATCTTGGCGAACAGGGCGGATTTGACGGCCGGATCTTCCAGCACGGCTTCGACGATCAGGTCGCAGTCGCCCAGCCTTTCGAGATGGTCTTCAATATTGCCGGCGCGGATTTTGCGCGCGTTATTCTTGTGCATCAGCGGCGCGGGGCTGGCCTTGGCCATTTTCTCCAGCGCGCCTTTGGCAATAGCGTCGCGGTCGGTTGCATTTTTGGGGACGATGTCGAGCAGTTCGACGTCAATGCCGGCATTGACCATCTGGGCGGCAATGCCCGCCCCCATCACACCCGCGCCGATGACCGCCGCTTTTTTTATCGTCATGACTCAGGCTCCCTTGTGCTTGCGGCCGCGCGTCTTGTGCAGGGAAAAAACAATCCCCGCCGCCAGAATCGACACGGTGATGCCGAGCGACAGGACGGGCGGAAATTTTTCCAGATCGAGGAAGTCGATAATAAAAATTTTACTACCGATAAAGACCAGCACCACGGACAGCGCGTACTTGAGGTATTCGAAGCGGTGCAGCACCGCATCCAGCGCGAAATAGAGCGCCCGCAGCCCGAGAATGGCGAAAATATTGCTGGTAAAGACGATATAAGGATCCGTCGTCAGCGCGAGGATGGCGGGAACGCTGTCGACGGCGAAAACAATATCGACGCCGTTGACCACCACCAGCGCCAGCATCAGCGGCGTGAACCACAGCTGCTTGTGGAGCACTAGGGCAAGTTTGTTGCCGTGCAGCTTCTCCGTCACCCGCATGTGTTTTTTAATAAAGTGCACGATCGGGTTTTTTGCGATGTCCGGCATTTCGTTATCCGAAAACAGCATTTTGATGCCGGTGAAGATAAGAAAAACGGCAAAGATGTACAATACCCAGTGGAAGTTAGAAACAATGCCCGCGCCGAGGCCGATCATGATTCCCCGCAGCAGGATAGCCCCGAGGATGCCCCAGAAAAGCACGCGGTGCTGGTATTTGCGCGGCACGGCAAAAAACGTCAGCACCATGGAAATAACGAAAATGTTGTCAAGCGACAGGGTTTTCTCGACGATAAAGCCGGTCCAGTACAATTCCGCGCTGGGCTGGTCCAGCGTGTACCACACCCAGCCGCCGAACAGCAGCCCGATGACGATATACACCGCGCTGTAAATCAGGCTTTCGCGGATGCCGATTTCATGGTCCTTTTTCTGGAACACCCCGAGATCCAGCACCAGCAGGGCGGCGATTATTCCGAAGAAAACAACCCACATCCACAGGGGTTTATCCATGACCGCCGCCGACAAGCCCGCCGATCATATGCAGCAGATCGGAGAGCGGCAGAAAAATAAAAATCAGCAGCAGGACAATGCTGACACCCCAGCAGGCGACCAGTGGGTGCACGCGCCCCTGACCGGCTATGCGTACCGTAACAAAAGAGATAAGGGGGACCAGACCGGCGAGAAGAAAGGAAACGCCGCCGCGAAACAGAATCACGATCAACCGGTCCATGTCGCT
>JAHFPI010000118.1 GCA_023266795.1 Rhodospirillales bacterium | reverse complement strand
CGGGCATGGGCCGGTGCAGGCGGGGGTCTGAAACCCACTTTATTCTCGCTTCCTCTTCCGCAGCGGCCCGCGCTTTCTCGGCGGCCTCACGCAGGCGGCGCGGCTCATCGGCACCTTTTAGCAGTTGCGCGATCTCCGCCCAGCCGCCGCTCTCTGCCATCGTCAGAGCCGTGAATCCTTCTCTACTCTCGCAGGTAATGTCCGCGCCCCTGTCGAGCAGCAACTGCACGACATCAATACGGCCATGATGGGCCGCCCACATCAGCGCGGTGCAGCCGGAGCTAAAACTTTTTTCATTAATATCGGCTCCCCGTTCCAGCAGAGATTTCATATCCTCCAGTTCTTTGAGTCGCCTTTGGGCGTGGATATCCGGGATGAATTTAGGAATGGGGTTCAAAAAAAGCGCGGCAGAAACAAGCCTGCCGTGAGGAGGCCGTTTTCGGAAGGTGTTGAATATACCGTTCAAAGGCATGTGTCTTTTTTACGTGCGTTGGTTGTGCAAGAATCAAAGAAATATGTTAATTATATGCACAGGATGTGTCAACTAAACCGTTTGGAGATTTATGGTATATATAAAATATCACTAACATATTGTTATTTAAGTATTTTTTATCGCATTACGGAATTTTATCTCGACAAAAATGGTAATGGCCGCTAAAGTCCGTACACACAAAAACCAGACAGGAAGGGTACCGCACCAACCATGCTGCTTTCTTGGTCAAACCAGACGGCTATCGCTGCGGCGCTATTGGCGGCGCATCCGGAAACGGAACGGTTGTCGCTGGGTCGCGACCGGCTTTTGCAGATGATCGTTGCCCTGCCGGGATTTAATGACAAGCCTGTCCCGCCCCAGCCCGCCTGCCTCGACCACATTCTCTGGACATGGATGCGCCTTGCCGATGACGGCTGCGGAGAAAAGGAGCGTCGGCGGATATGAACACCCTGCACTGGCATCTTCTGGGCGGCAACAACAAGCACCGCATCGGCGCGAACTGCGGGTTGTGCGTTTATGATTACGTCGATGCCGAAGGTAACCCCGCCCGCAAGGCGCTGCTGTTCGATGCGGGCGTTTTGCCCGGTGATCCGCATTCCGCCGAGGACCCGGCGCTGGCGGATTCAGACACCATCCTTCCCGATTTCGACCGGTTCCTTTACAAGGCGAACGATCCGAAGCATAAGCCGGATACGCCGCTTGATTCCATTTTCCTGACGCACAATCATCCCGATCATTCAGCCGCTCTCCCGCTGCTCATCCTGATGGGGTACAAGCTGCCGAAAATTTATGCGACGCCCTATACCGCCAAACGGCTGGAGCAGGAGTTGAGCAATGCCGGGCTGGAGCCTGCGGAATGGCCGGAGATTTACACGATAGCTCCCGGCAAGGCGGTGCAGGAAGGCCCGGTGAATGTCACGGCCTTCTGGGTCAGCCATTCGACGCCGCAGGCGGTCGGGTTTTTCATCGAAACGCCGGAAGGCAATATCCTAAACCCCGGCGATTTTAAAATGGATTCGTCCGTATTGTGGGGCCCCGCCTTCAACGAAGAGCAATTCCGCCGCATCGTTTCAAAACCGGTCGATCTTCTGCTGCTGGATTCAACCGGCGCCGATCAGGACGTTCCGCAGGTGGCGGAAGAGGATATGCGGGAGACGCTGCGCGAGTTGATCGCCAAGTATCCGGACAAGCGGCTGGTGGTCGCGGTAATGGGCGGTTACGAGGAAAACCTGGCGTCGGTGGCGCTGGTGGCGGCCGAGCAGCGCCGTACGCTGTGGATAGCGGGCAGTGTTCATGAACAGGCGCTGTCCGCGCTGCAGGACACGGGCATGTCGCTGGACGACCATCTGGGAATGAAGGTGGACCTGCGTATTCTGGGCCCCGGCAAGGCGGCGCGCGATCTGGCCGCCAAGCATCCGAGAAATTCCATTGTCGTGGTGACCGGTTCGCAGGGCCATGCAAATTCGGCGCTGTCGCGTGCTGCCGACGGGCACCACAACGCGCTGCATCTCGATCCCAAAACAGATATTATCCTTTTTTGCGCGCCCTCAATGCCGGGGCAGGCGGCAACGCGCGAGAGGCTGCTGGCGACGCTGACCGGCAAAGGGTACACCATCCTGACGCATCATGAGGCGCGGCTCTATTCCCATGCCCATGCGCGCCTGCCGGAAATCATCGAGATGGTGAAACTGGCCGATCCGAAGCATGTCCTGCCGATTCACGGCGCGAAAAGTTTGCGCGAGGCCTGCGCCGCCGCCGTGGAGAAAATGGGCAAAAAAGCGGTGCGCGCCGATAACGGCGATGTCCTCCGGGTTACGCGCCACGGCGTCAAATCCACAGAACCGGAGACGCGCGGCAAGCCGCCGCTGGTCGGCCTTAAAACATTGCAGGGAACAAATTGGGATGACCGCTATTACCTGCAGGTCAACGCCCCGCAGAAAACACCGGCGGCGAAAAAGCCTGCCAACCATAACCGCAAGCACCGCCCGGTTATTTTTAATATCAACGCGAAATAGCTGCCGGAGGATTACAGGAAGTTCACCAGCGCCAGTTTGCTGATGGTGCTGGTGATCTGGTATGAGGCGGTGAGCTGGGTCTGCAAAACCTGCATACTGACCAGCACGCTTGTCGGGTCCGCGTTTTCGATTTTATCGATTTGCGTCTGGCTCACGCCGACATCCGCCGTGTGCTGGTCTTTGATGGATTTAATGAGGTTGAACTTGCTGGCCAGCTGCTGGCTGGTGTCGTTGACTTCCTGCACGCCGTTCGTGGCGACGGTGATGATGTGGTCCAGAATGGCGTTGTACTGCGTCGGCGTCGCAACGTCCGTCGCCGGATCCGGATAGGGGAGGTTGGCGGCAAAAGTCAGGGCGCGGATAATGTCCTGGAATCCCGGCTGGTCGGCCTTGATGGTATAATCGATGTCCAGATTGTGGTCGATGCGCGCGGTGACGGCGCCAGCCGTTGACAGGCCGGCCGACAGGCCGAGGTTGGTCGCGGAGAAGCCGTCGGTCGTGTTGATCAGCTGGGCATTGGTGATGCCGCCCGCGAGCCAGCTGGTGATCTGGTTCTGGAAGTTCGAGTTGAGGGTGCTGTCATCGACGAAGGGCGGGTTGGCCACGTCCGATCCGGAAAACAGGTAATGCCCGCCGATATTCTGGTTGATGAGGTCCTCGATGAATTTGAGGCCCTGCTGCGCCTGCTGGCGGACGGCATTCACGTTGACCCCGCCGTTCTGCTGCTGGAGCTGGATGGTGCTGAGCAGCTGGTTGCCCACTTTGGAAATCTCCGACAGGGATGAGTTCATCAGGTTCATGCGCGTCGTTACCTGATCGATGTTGCTCAGATAGCTCTGGAGCAGAGGCTGATCGCTTTTTAAACGCAGCAGGTTGACGGCATCGGTGCCGAAGCCGCTGTATGAATCGTATTTTTTCTGGGTCGTCGCCTGACGCTGCAGGTCATCCAGCGTGGCGCGTAAATCATTCAGGCGGTTCGACTGGGCGCTCGACTGGGCGAGGAATGAAATGTTGCCGGTGATCGTCATGTGTTATCTCCCTGTATGGCGCCCTTAACGGAGCGTACCTAATATGTCATCGAACATTTTCTGCGTCGCCGAGATCATCTTGGCGGCGGCGGCGTAGGCTGATTGTATTTTAATCAGGTCGGACATTTCCTGGTCGATGTTGACGCCGGAGGTGTTCGAGTTGCGGGTCTCCAGCGTTTTCAGGAAAGAGGTTTCCTGGTCGCTGTTGTTCTTGTTGAGGTTGGCCGCCTCGCTCTGGTCGGCGATGGTGCTGGCGATGTAATCCTGCAGCGTGCTGTTGGCCAGCAGCCCCGTCGCAAGGGTGCCGTCCGGCCCCAGATGGAACTGCCGGAAGGATGTCGGCGCCACATTCGTAACGCCAACGCCCATGGCTGTCAGGGGGGCGCCGGCGCTGTCCGTGACCGTGAGGCCGCCGCCGTCGGTCGGGATCATCACCAGCCGTCCGAGGCCGTCAAGGGAAGCCGTCATGCCCGGAATGGCATTGAGCGCCGCCAGAAGCTGTACCGATGTGTCGCCGGGGTTGATGGAAACGGTCACCGCGGCGCGCGTGCCGACCTGAACCTGAAAACTCGGGTTCGGCATGGGGGTGACGCCGAAGTTGAAACCAAGGGCCGTCATGGTCGGCACGCCGATGGTGTTGTCGGCCAGCGTGATGTCGCCGTTATAATTGAAAGCCAGCTGGCCGAGGCCGTTGATGCTGGCGACGTTGAAACCGAAAGCAGTGTTGATCGTGGTGACGAGTGAAGCCGCTGTGTCCGTCGGCAGGACGGTGATCGTCTGCGTCGGCAGGGCGCCGAGAGTCATGTCAAAATCGCCCGGCAGTGTTGCGCCCGGCAGGGTGCTGAAATCCGGCGCGACGCTGGACAGGTTGACCGAACCGGTGACGCGGTTGTTGGTGGTCAGTCCCAGCCCCGGTATCAGTGCGCCCATGGCGCCGATATTAATGGTGCCGGCAGCCTGCTGGTATTGGTAGGTGCCGAAAGCATATTGGGCGATACGGCGGATCACTTCGTTCGAACCCGAAAGCTCGACGTTGCCCGTGGTGCCGCTGCGGAGCAGGGTCGGGTCGGCGACGATGGCGTCGTTGACCTTGATGAGCGAGGCGAATCCGACATAGGGGATGTTGGGGATGGCGACCCCCGGGTCGGCCACGCTGGCGGGAACGTTGCCGTTGGTGTCCGTAAAAAGTTTCAGGCCTTCGTTTTGAAAACGCTCGGCGAGTTTCTGGGCGAATTCATCCAGCTGCGCCTGATACTGGGGCAGCGTGCTGTCCCGCATTTCCAGCAGGGCGCCGATCTGCCCGCCGAGATTGGTCGGGGCGATGTCCACGCCGTCAACGGTGATGCCGTTCAGACCGCCGCCGGGGTAATAGCTGGAGGGCAGGATCGTGCTTTTCTGGAAGGTAAGATGGTGCGCCACGTCGTCGGCCAGCGCCTGTCCCTGTGTCGTGACGACGTCGATCTTGTCGCCGATGTTAAAGGTCGTTATCTGGATATATTTCGCCACGTTTTTTATGGCCGTGTCGCGCTGGTCTTCCAGATCGACGGTGTTCTGCCCCATGCCGTGGAATCGGGTGATCTGTTCGTTCAGCTTGGCGATCGTATCCAGCGTCTGGTTGACGTCATTGACGGCGGCGGTGATGTCGCTTTCCGACTGTGTGCGCATATCGGTCAGCAGGTTCGAGAAATTGTTGATTTTGGTGACGGTTTGCTGCGCCACGGAAAGCGTCTGGGCGAGGATGGTCTGGTCATTCGGCGACAGGGAAAGCTGCGTGAAGGTATTCGCCAGCTGACTGATCTGGTCCGACATCGACCGACCGGAATCCGAAGACCCGTGGAAGTCTTGAATTTTCTGGTAGTATTTCAAGCGGATATTGTAGTTTTCCGCGACGGAGACCTGCCTGTCCAGATCGCTGATCAGCGTGGTGTCCACGACGCGGGTCAGGGCGATTGTCTGGACGCCGACGCCCGTTCCGGCGACGAGTATCGTTTCCTGCGGCAAAACTTTCCGCGTGTATCCGGGGGTGGAGGCGTTGGCAATATTCGTCGAGATCGTGTTCAGCGACTTCTGAGCTACGTTTAAGCCTGATAACGCCGCGTCTAAAGCAAGTGACATAACCCTGAATCTCCCGTTCCGTTTTCCGCCGCATCCGGCCAAAAACACGTTTCCTCTGTATACAAAGCAAGAGACGTGCCAACGGGGGCTGTATCTTATGAAATAGCCTTATTTTCTTATGTAATATTATGGCGGGAATCGTAAAAAATATAGTCTTTCTAGGCAGCTAACACTAGACGTTGCCCTGTAAGTGGGTATCTTAAAGGGGGGATGTTGTAGCGGTGCCCGAGGGTACCGGTGCGGACTTTAATGTCTATTGAAGTTTAAGGGTTGCTGAATGGCTGATACCGATAACAAATCATC
>JAHFPI010000117.1 GCA_023266795.1 Rhodospirillales bacterium | reverse complement strand
AACCAGATCGATGCTTTCAAGCGTGCCGGGTTTATCAAGGCTCATTCTGGGGCTCCCCAGCCTGCCGCCCCGAATACGGGGGGAGGCGAGACTCATGTTGCGAGCCCTGCACCCGCACCCAGCACTCCGGCTCCGGCCTCGACTGGAACTTCCGGCGATCAAGCGACTTCCGTTCTGGTTTAAATTCCTTCAGTTTTTAGGTGTGTAGCCGTGAGGTTTGCTTCACGGTTCTTTTCGTGTCTTACTTGTTCTTTATGCCAGACTATCTGTTGAGGTAGGGGGCGCGGGAGACTTTGCTGTCTGTCCCTGCGGGAGGCCGGTCTGCGGCTGTTTTTTCATGAGGCCGGCGGCGATGTTGCGATTGATATTAACGAGGATAGTGAATTTTTCAGGTTTTGTCTCAATGAGTATTTCCTGGGTTCTTTTAAAAACAAACAGGGCCAGCGAGGCTATGTTATTTTTTATTTCCTGCGGCAGGGGATGATCCGGATTCATCATGTCTTCGACGAATAACTGCCAGAGTTTCTGGTTGTAATCGAGTGTGCCGCCGATTTCTTCCTGGGGGATTTTTTCGTTTGCTTGCAGGCGTTTAGCGAGTTCTTCCAGCTTTTGGGCCGATTTCAGCAGGATTGTCCCTTCCAGCGCCCGCGGGTCTGTCGCGGAGGCCGTTACGCCGTAGGCGCCGGCTGCTTTTGTATAAGGGTTATTATGAGGCATTAGAGAGGAGCTCCTTTTCATGTTCGATCAGGATGCGTGCCTCCTTCAATGCCTTGTAATATTCGTCGTTCAGGATATGGTCGTTTATTTTTGCAAACATGACCGCCGTCGAGGGGGCTGCATCCTGAACGTTACGGACGAGGGAAAAATACGCCTTGTGAACCTTTTGGGGATCCGGGGCGATATACATCAGTTGCACCGCAAAGTAGATTTTTTTGCAGGGGGTGTTGGCTTCATCTTCGCGCATAATGTCTTTTTCACGCAGGATAGGGGCTGATCCTTCAATGTGAAGGCGTGTCCTGACGTCATCATTGGTGATGAGCGCGTTGCCGATAATAACTCTTTCAGAGGGTTTAAGGTCGATGATCAGTGCCATGAGATTCTCTCCTTTGCTATGAGGGCGGAGTTCTTCCACCGTTTTTACCTACCTTCAGTATCTCATGAGATTATTAAAAAAGTAATAACAAAACGAATAACGCCGTTTACGGGGCGAGATGGTCAGGGTCTGCGCCTTTAAATTTTGCATTTATACAATTTTAGCTTGTTTTCTGGATTGATACGCCCCAATTTATCGGGATGAATAAAAACAGAGATTTAACATATAATTTAAATATGGACGATGGCGACGAAGGGGAGATTATCCTTCACGGCGCGGCAGATTTTGACGGGATGCGGAAAGCGGGTCGGCTTGCAGCCGAGCTGCTTGATTTTATCACGCCCTACGTACAGGTAGGGGTAACGACGGGGCATCTCGATAAACTTTGTCATGACTTCATTCTCGATCACAAGGCCATACCGGCGCCGCTGAATTACAGGGGTTTTCCCAAGTCGATCTGCACCTCCATCAATCATGTCGTCTGTCACGGCATCCCCGGAGACCGGCAACTGGAGGAGGGTGATATCGTCAATATTGATGTGACGGTTATTCTGGACGGCTGGCACGGCGATACCAGCCGTATGTATTACGCGGGCGAAAAAATTTCCACCAAAGCGAAACTGCTGGTCGATGCGACGTATGAATCGATGATGCGGGGTATTCAAATCGTGAAGCCGGGTGTGACATTGGGCGACATCGGGCACGCCATCCAGAGCTATGCCGAGGGCAAGCGGTTTTCGGTGGTGCGGGATTTCTGCGGCCACGGCATCGGTAAAATTTTTCATTGTGCGCCGTCCATCCTGCACTACGGTCAGGCGGGCAAGGGGATGAAACTGCAAAAGGGCATGTTCTTCACGATCGAGCCGATGATCAATGCCGGCAGCTGGGAAACCAAGATTCTCAGCGACGGCTGGACGGCGGTGACCAAGGACCGGTCTTTGTCGGCACAGTTCGAGCATACGCTGGCCGTGACGGAAAACGGTTTCGAGATTTTCACGCTCTCGCCCAAAGGTTACACGAAGCCTCCATATGCCTGAACCTGTCAAAAAACTTGAACCGCACCATGTGGGCCACCGCGAACGGCTGCGGCAGCGGTTTTTGAAGTCGGGCGCGGAAGGGTTTCAGGATTACGAACTGCTGGAGATGATTTTGTTCTCCGTCATCCCACGGCGCGATGTCAAACTGCTCGCCAAACAGCTTCTGAAGGAGTTCGGCGGCATTTCCGGCGTATTGGGCGCCAGCATCACCGACTTGCAGAAAGTCAAAGGTCTGAGCGAGAATGCCGCCGTGTTTTTCAAAACGGTACAGGCGCTGACGCAGAAGATGCTGCGGAACGATATTGAGAAAAAACCGCTGCTCGGCTCATGGCAGAAGCTGCTGGATTATTGCTATGTCGCCATGGCGCATGAAAAGCGCGAACATTTCCGCGTGCTGTTTCTTAACCGCAAGAACCAGCTGATGGCGGACGAGGTGCAGCAGGTGGGCACGGTTGACCATACGCCGGTTTATCCCCGCGAGATCGTCCGCCGCGCGCTGGAACTGGGGGCGACGGCGATGATCCTTGTCCACAATCATCCCAGCGGCGACCCCAGCCCCAGCGATTCCGATATCGCCATGACGGAGGAAATCATCAAAGCCGCAGCGGCGCTGGACATTCTCGTCCACGATCACCTGATCATCTCCCAGAGCGGCCACATCAGTTTCAAGTCTCTGGGGTTGCTGAGTTTTACGGGGTAGCTGCCCTGCGCGGCACGAAAATAACGTCTTCCTTTTCCATCACCGGCTCGCCCTTCTGGTTGAGGGTGATGCTTCTGGTGCGCATGATGCCGCGTTCCGGCTTGCTGCGCGAGGCGCGCAGTTCGAGAATTTCGATTTCCACCGATAGCCGGTCGCCGGGACGCACGGGGCGCGGCCAGAATATTTTTTCGGCGTTGAGTCCGACAATGCCGCCTTTCACTTTTGGCATCGCCTCGACAATCATCTTCATCGACAGGGCGGTGGTGTGCCAGCCGCTGGCGACCAGCCCGCCGAATACGCTCTCCTTCGCTTTCACTGGATCGGTATGAAAATCCTGCGGGTCGTACTGTCTGGCGAAGGCGATAATAGCTTCTTCCGTCACCGTTACTGACCCGGTAGCAAACTTTTGTCCGACGTGGAAGTCTTCCATGGTAAAAAATTCTTGCGACATGCGCGTATTATAGCTACCCGAACGATGAATAATATAGTCCTGTTTACGGGGCTGAAATTATGACAACACTCACCTGTAATTAAGGGGCAGATTTAAGCCGAAAGTTGCTCTAAACTCCTGTAGAGAAAAATCAGACAGGAGCGTCCGGATGCCGAGCTACAAGGCCCCCCTCGATGACATGCGTTTTGTGCTGAACGAGGTGCTGGACGTCGGGCAGCTTTCCGCCATCACGGAATTTGCGGCGCTCGACGCGTCGACCATCAACCAGTTCCTGAACGAAACTGCCAGACTGGCGGAAGAAGTGCTGACACCCCTTAACCGCGTCGGCGATACGGAAGGCTGCACTTATGACCGCGCCGCCAAGACCGTCAAAACGCCAGCGGGGTTCAAAGAGGCTTACGGACAATTTTGCGAGGCTGGGTTGACAGGGTTTGCCTGCGACCCGAAATACGGCGGGCTGGGGATGCCGCAGGTGCTGAACACGGCGCTGGGCGAAATGTTCTGCTCCGCCAATCTCGCGTTCGGGATGTATCCGGGGCTTTCCCACGGCGCGTATAATGCGCTGCATGAATACGGCTCGGAACAGCTGAAAGACACCTACCTGCCGAAGCTGGTATCCGGAGAATGGGCGGGGACGATGTGCCTGACGGAGCCGCAGTGCGGCACCGATCTCGGCCTTATCACGACCAAAGCTGCGAAACAGACGGACGGCTCCTACGCCATTTCCGGCACCAAGATTTTTATCTCCTCCGGCGAGCATGATCTGACCAGCAACATCTGCCATCTGGTGCTGGCGAAAATAGAGGATAAGGCCACACCGCCCGGCATTAAAGGCATCAGCCTGTTTATTGTTCCGAAGTTCCTGCCCGACACCAATACGCGCAATCCAGTATTCTGCGGGCGCATCGAGGAAAAAATGGGCATCCACGGCAACAGCACCTGCGAGCTGAATTTCGAAAGCGCTAAAGGCTGGCTGGTCGGCGAGGCGCACAAGGGCATGAAGGCGATGTTCGTGATGATGAACGAGGCGCGTCTCGGCGTCGGCCTGCAGGGGCTGGGGTTGAGTGAGGTTGCCTATCAGAACGGACTCGCCTATGCGCTCGAGCGCGTGCAGAGTCAGGCTATTGATCAGAAAGCGGAGGGGGATGCTAAATCCGTCACCATTATCCATCACCCCGACGTGCGCCGCGAGTTGTTGAGCATCAAGGCGACGGTGGAAGGCGAGCGGATGCTGGCCTACTGGTTGTCGATGCAGCTGGATATTTCACAAAAACATGCCGACGAGGCGACACGCAATCGCGCGAAGGCGACAGTCGATCTGCTGACGCCGGTTATCAAGGCGCATTTCACCGACAACGCCGTGGATAATACCAATTCTGCCATGCAGGTTTTCGGTGGTCACGGCTACATTAAAGAACATGGTATGGAGCAGTTCAACCGTGATGCCCGCATCACTCGTCTTTATGAAGGCACCAACGGGATTCAGGCGCTCGACCTGATCGGCCGCAAGGTGATGAAGGAAAATCTTCTGCCAGCCTATCTGGCGCAACTGGCGGCGGATCTGAAGGCGGCAAAACGTCACGGTGTTACTTCCGATTTCATCGGGCCCGTGAAGGCAGCGGCCTGCAAGCTGAAATGGATGACCCGCTGGCTACAGCTTAGGGCCATCATTGGTAGGATAAAACGCGACATGGGACCGCTTCTGCTGGAAGCTGCGGGGATTTCCACGGACTACCTGAGATTCCTCAGTCTTGTCGCCATGGGGCATATGTGGGTCAGGATGGCGGCGACGGCGCAGCAGCGGCTTGCCGCAAATCCCGAAGGGCGGGATTTCTACGAAACAAAAATAAAGACCGGTCTTTTCTATATGGAGAAGGTCATGCCGCAGACACTGACACTGGAAAGGTCGATCAAAAACGGCGCGGCGTCGCTGACGGCGATTGCAGCGGAACAATTCGCCCATACCCAGACCACGATAGGAATCAAGCCATGAAATTCATAAAAAAACTATTCTGGATCCTGTTTATTTTTATCGCGATCGACGCGACGGCGATGCTGGTCCTGCCTCAGGTCATCCCCACGGATAAAATCGCGGCGGCGGCCAAGGAGCAGGTGCTGCAGCTGACGGGGCGCGATCTGGATTTCAGCAGCGTGAATTTCGTGTTCTGGCCGAACATCGGCGTCGAACTGAAGCAGGTGACGTTCAGCAATCCCAACTGGGCGGGGGAAAAGCACATGGTTTCCCTTGGTAAGGTGGATGTGGCGCTGGAGCTGATGCCGCTTCTTCAAAGGCATATCGTCGTGAAACGGTTTATCCTGAACGAGCCGGTGATCAATCTCGAGATCGGCGAGGACGGCAGGCGGAATTGGGATTTCATGAACAATATATCAACGGCGGATAAGGCACCTGCAAAACCGGGAACCGCTTCCGCTTCTGCCATGCCCGAAGGCTTTGATCTCCAGTTCGGGGATATAAAGATCAGCAAGGGGAAGCTTAATTTTGCGGATACGCAAAAGAAAACCTCTTTCGGCGCCGAGGATATAGACGTGGAAGCCAAACTACCCGACCTGAAAAGCGCCCTGCAGCTGGATGGATCGCTGACATACAGGAAAAAGCGCGTTAGCCTGTCTCTGACGGTGGAAAAGCCGCTGGAATTTTCCCAAGGCAAGACCTCTCCCGGTCGTTTCAGCCTGAAAACCGATGATCTTGCCGCGAAGGC
>JAHFPI010000116.1 GCA_023266795.1 Rhodospirillales bacterium | reverse complement strand
TCGATACCCCCGATCAGGCCGTTATCGTCAAAGCCGACTTTATAACTGGCATGAAAATCGTGCCGCTTGCCGGTCATAATCATATCGTCGTCACGGTCGAGACGCAGCTTCACCGGACATCCCGATTTCCGCGCCAGCAGCGCCGCGACGCAGGCGAACAGCGAAGCCTGACTCTCCTTGCCGCCAAACGCCCCGCCCATGCGTCGCACATCAACCGTCACGGCATGGTCGGGAATATTCAGAACTTTGGCGATAAGGTGCTGCACCTCCGACGGATGTTGGGTTGATGACCAGCAGTGCATTTCGTCCTTCTCCAACGGCGTGGCGAGCGCGATCTGCCCTTCCAGATAAAAATGATCCTGACCGCCGATATTCATTTCACCGGCCAGCGTGTGAGGGGAATTTTTAATGCCCGTAGCGCTGTCGCCAATCTGCATCGTATAGGGGTCGCCAACAAAAGATTTTTCTTTGATGGCCGTATGCACGTCCAGTATTGCGGGCAGTTCTTCGTAGCTGACAACCGCCTTATGCGCGGCAGAGCGGGCAATTTCAATGCTCTCCGCCGCAACCGCCAGAACAGATTGGCCGGCATAAAGAACTTCCCCCGTAGCAAAAACAGGATCCCCCGCAAAAGCAGGAGCCACATCGTTGACGCCTGGAATATCTGCCGCCGTCATAACAGCATGAACGCCGGGAAGGCTACACCCAGACACATCTATTTTTTTAATCCGCGCATGGGCAAAGGGGCTTTGCAGGACGTAGGCATAGAGACATCCCGCTGGTTCAAGAATATCATCGGTATAGGTCGCCGCGCCGGTGACGTGCAGCTCCGCGCTGTCATGCGGCAGCGCAGTCCCCATGCTCCGCTCAGCCTTTGCCATAGCTGTAAACTCCCGTTGCGGTTTGCGGCTCCGTGGTTTCGAGATAAAAACGGTAGAGCAGATTGGCGGCCACATTGCCGCGATACGCCGCACTGGCGCGCATATCGGTCAGCGGTTTGAAATCCCCGCCCAGCGCCGCCATCGCCTGACGCACAGTCGCCTCATTCCATGCCTTGCCGTTCAGGGATTTTTCGGCAGCGGCGGCGCGTTTCGGGGTTGCCGCCATGCCGCCGAAAGCGATACGGGTATCGGCAATGACATTGCCTTTCATCGTCAGTGCGAAAGCGCCGCAGACTGCGGAAATATCCTGATCGAAGCGCTTGGAAATTTTATAGGTTTTGAACAGCACATGATCCGATTTTGGAGGCACGATGATTTTTTCGACAAACTCGCCCGGCTTTTTATCCTGTTTCTGGTAGGCGATGAAATAATCTTCCAGCGGCAAGGTGCGCGCGCCCGCTTTCGAGCGCAAAACAATCTTTGCCCCAAGTACAATCAGCGGCGGCATTCCGTCGCCGATGGGCGAGCCGTTGGCGATATTACCGCCGATCGTGCCGAGATTGCGTATCTGCGTTGAAGCAAAACGCCGCAACAATTCTTCCAGACTTTCGTCATACGATGCAAGGCTGTCAAAAGCATCGGTATAGCTGACAGCGCCGCCGATTTCCAATCCAGCCGCTGTTTTATTGATCTGCCGCAAGGCAGCGACATTACCGGTATAAATGATGGTCTCCAGCGTCCGGTGCTGCTTCGTCACCCACAACCCGACATCTGTTCCGCCTGCCAGCAGTGTCGCTTGAGGATATTGCGTCAAGGTATCTGCCAATTCCTCCACTGTTCGGGGGGAAAAGAATTTTCCTTCCGCTTCATAGCGGAACATTTTAGTGCGCTGGATTGCCTTGAGCTTTTTTATATCGGATACCAGATAGCGCTCCGGCGACTTGTTGGCGGCGCGGGCGGCGTCGAGGATAGGGCGGTATCCCGTGCAGCGGCACAAATTCCCTGCAATGGCATCCTGAATGTCCTCATCCGTCGCGTTGCTTTTATTATGCATGAGGGCGCTCAGCGACATCACAAAGCCGGGGGTACAGAACCCGCATTGCGAACCGTGGCAGGTTACCATCTCTTTCTGCACCGGATTCATCTTCAGGTGCTCCACAGTGACCAGATGCCGCCCGTCCAGCGTCGGCAGGAAGACGATGCAGGCGTTGACAGCCTGATAGCTCACCTCGTCCCCCGCAAGTTCGCCGACAATGACGGTGCAGGCGCCGCAGTCGCCCTCGGCGCAGCCCTCTTTTGTCCCCGTCAGCCGTTCCTGCATCCGCAGATATTGCAGGATGGTCGTGGTCGGCGGCAGGTGAGAAACTTCCCGCAGTTCATTGTTGAGGATGAATTTTATCGTCTCTGGCATGGCGCTCATAATACGGGAAATCTATCCGCCTTGTCTAGCCATCACCCGCCTAAAATGCTATAAGTTCTGCATGGTAGAAATCGCCCCCTTTATTGAAAAGCTTCCCAAGGTTGAGCTGCATCTTCACATCGAAGGCAGCCTGGAGCCGGAGCTTATGTTTTCACTGGCGCAGCGCAACAAAATCAAGCTGCCCTTCAAGTCTGTGGAAGAAGTCAGAAAAGCTTATGATTTCAGTAATCTTCAGGATTTTCTTGATATTTACTATCAGGGAATGGGCGTGCTGCAAACCGAACAGGATTTCTACGATCTGACATGGGCGTATCTTGAAAAATGCGCCGCGCAGAACGTCATCCATACGGAGATATTTTTTGACCCGCAGGGGCACACCGGACGCGGCATAAAATTCGAGACCGTCCTCAACGGCATTACCCGTGCGCTAGATGACGGAAAGAAAAAATTCGGCATATCCTCCGGGCTGATTATGTGCTTCCTGCGCCATCTTAGCGAAGAGGCCGCCTTCAAAACGCTGGAGCAAGCCATCCCCTATAAATCCCGCATCATCGGCGTCGGGCTCGACAGCTCTGAAAAGGGGCACCCGCCATCGAAATTCGCGCGTGTTTTTGCCAAAGCGCGCACCGAGGGATTCCTGATTGTCGCCCACGCCGGAGAGGAAGGCCCGCCGGAATACGTGTGGGAGGCGCTGGATGTGCTGAAAGTCAACCGCATCGACCACGGCAACCGTTCACTGGAAGACACCGCCCTTGTCGCGCGGCTGGTTAAAGAAGGCATGGCGCTGACCGTCTGCCCCCTGAGCAATCTCAAGCTCTGCGTCGTCAGGGATATGCGCAACCATCCGCTGAAAAAAATGCTCGAACTGGGATTGAAGGCCACCGTCAACTCCGACGACCCTGCCTATTTCGGCGGTTATATGAATGACAATTACAAAGCCGTCGCCAAAGCACTGAACCTTGAAAAATCACATCTGCTGACGCTGGCCCGTAACAGCGTTGAAGCCAGCTTCCTGACCGACGCGGAAAAAAGCGTTCTGCTTCAGAAGGTAAACGCCTATGGAAGAAGCTAAACCCTGCTGCCACCACGGAAAGCCCGCCGCCGCGCCCGTCCTCCACGACGCGGACGCCATTTACACCTGCCCGATGCATCCGCAGGTGCGCCAGAAAGGCCCCGGCTCCTGCCCGATCTGCGGCATGGCGCTGGAACCGGAAACATTCACGCTCAGCGATGCACCCGATCCTGAACTGACCGATATGACGCGGCGGTTCTGGGTATCGGCTGTGCTGTCGCTGCCGCTTTTGGTCATGACGATGGGCGGGCATTTTATTCCGCTGCTGCCACATAATACGTTGTTGTTCCAACTGGCGCTGGCGACACCGGTCGTGCTCTGGGGCGGCTGGCCGTTTTTTGTGCGCGGCTGGGCTTCCATCCTCAGCCGTAATCTCAATATGTTCACGCTCATCGCCATCGGGACAGGCACTGCCTACACATATAGTGTGATTATCACCCTCTGGTTTAGCGGACAGCAGGACGTCTACTTTGAATCCGCCGCCGTTATCACCACGCTTGTATTGCTGGGACAGGTGCTGGAACTCAAGGCACGCGCCCAGACCAGCCATGCCATGCGCGCCCTGCTCGATCTTGCGCCCAAAATAGCGCATATCGTCCATGCCGACGGCACCGAAGCGGACATCCCGCTTGCCGAAGTGCAGAAAGGCGACCTGCTGCGCGTGCGCCCCGGAGAAAAAATCCCCGTTGACGGTACGGTGGCGGAAGGTTCAAGCGCCGTCGATCAGTCGATGATTACCGGCGAAGCAATGCCGGTTGAAAAAGGCGCGGGCGACAAAGTCACCGGCGCGACGCTCAACGGCACAGGCGGGTTTACCATGCGGGCCGAGCGCGTCGGCGCGGAAACCATGCTGGCGCAGATCGTCAACATGGTCGCAAAGGCGCAGCGCACCCGCGCGCCCATCCAGCGGCTGGCCGACAGCGTGGCGGGCTGGTTCGTGCCGGTTGTGCTGCTGGTCGCGGTGGTGACAGCGGTTGTCTGGTGGTTCTACGGGCCGGAGCCGAAAATCGCCTATGCGCTGGTCAATGCCGTGGCGGTGCTGATTATCGCCTGCCCCTGCGCCCTGGGCCTCGCCACGCCGATGTCGATTATGGCGGGAACAGGTCGCGGGGCGCGCGCCGGTGTGCTGATTAAAAATGCCGAGGCGCTCGAAACGCTGGAAAAAGTGGATACGCTGGTCATCGATAAAACCGGCACGCTGACGGAAGGAAAGCTGAAACTGATTGCCGTCGTCCCGCACAATGGCTTTGATGAAATGACCGTGCTGCGCCTCGCCGCCAGCCTCGAGCGCGGCAGCGAGCACCCGCTGGCCGCCGCCATCGTGCGCGGCGCAGAAGAAAAGAAAATCGCGCTGGCGTCCGTGACGGGTTTCCAGTCCGTTACCGGCAAAGGCGTCACCGGCGTTGTCGAAAAGCGCAAAGTCGCGCTGGGTAACAATGCCTTGGTCAATGTACCGGACACGCTCGGGAAACATGCTGAAATATACCGTGCCAAAGGTAAAACGGTAATGTTTGTGGCGATTGACGATCAGGCTGCCGGTTTCCTCGCCGTCGCCGACCCGATCAAGGCGACAACGCTTGAAGCCCTGCGCCTGCTAAAAAAATCCGGCCTGCATATCGTGATGCTGACCGGCGACAACTGGACCACGGCGGAAGCTATCGCCAAAGAACTTGGCATCGGCGAAATCGAGGCGGACGTGCTGCCCGACCGCAAGGGCGAAGTCATCCGCACGCTACAGGCCAAAGGCTTCAAGGTCGCCATGGCAGGCGACGGCATCAACGACGCCCCCGCCCTCGCGCAGGCGGACGTCGGCATCGCCATGGGCACCGGCGCGGATGTGGCGATGGAAAGCGCCGGCATCACGCTGGTCAAAGGCGACCTCATGGGCATCGTCCGCGCCCGGCGGCTCAGTCAGGCCACCATGCACAACATCCGCCAGAACCTGTTCTTCGCCTTCATCTATAATACACTGGGCATTCCCTTGGCGGCGGGCGTCCTCTACCCCGCCTTCGGACTTCTCCTAAGCCCCGTCATCGCCAGCGCCGCGATGTCACTGAGTTCGGTGTCGGTGATTGTTAATGCGCTGAGGTTGCGGTCGGTTGATTTAGAGGATTAAACCTGAATCTAAAAAATTATCCCCATGCTGTCGTCCCTGCGAAAGCAGGGATCCAGTTGTTGTTTTGTAATGCAAGAAACAAAGACCCAACTGGGCCCCTGCTTTCGCAGGGGTGACGGCTGTGTATAAGGATTACCTCGGCTTAATCCCGCCCGCCTTTACCTGTGGTTGACTGGCTGGCACCAGTTCCTGACACGCCTTCTGAATCCGTTCGCAGGCCTTGGTGAGGGTTTCCTTCGACAGCGCGTAGGAGACGCGGAAATAAGGCGACAAGCCGAATTCGACGCCCTGCACCACCACGACGTTGTGTTTTTCCAGCAGGTAGGTGGCGAAGTCCGTGTCGCTCTCGATCACTTTGCCGTCGGGCGTTTTTTTGCCGATGACGCCGGCGCAGGAGGCGAACACGTAGAAAGCGCCTTCGGGTGCGGCGCAGGTCAGGCCTTCCGCCTTGTTCAGCAGCCCGACGACGAGGTCGCGGCGCTCCTGAAAGGTTTTGCGCCAGTCCTTACGAAGC
>JAHFPI010000115.1 GCA_023266795.1 Rhodospirillales bacterium | reverse complement strand
ATAAACTAACACATTAAATAAAACTTATATCTGGATGATAAGTAATAAAACTATTTAAGGAGAGTCACAGGAATCAGACGTCACGCTGATAAAGGAACGTTCTCCTGCGGCGACCGTAAAGCGGTATTCCTTATTGGCGATCACCATGGAGTGCTGGATGGGCAGAAGGCCTTTTTTAACCGTTTCCTTGCCGCCGATCTGGATAAAGGAAATGGACACCGGCTTTCCGGGGTCGTACCACGCTTCGGCATGGCCGTTCTGGCCGACCGCCGGCTCCCCCTGTCCCGTTACGGTGATCGTCCCGTTGCCGAAGGCGACGTTGCCGTGCGGCCCGCTATAGACCGGCGTCTGCATGACAAAGCGCTTGCTGACCGGCTCGCTGCAATTTTTCGGCGGACGGGCGGACTCGATCACAAAGGACAGCCGCTCCGGCTTGATCCCTGAATCCAGCTGCTTTTTGACAATATCCGTCAGTTGTTTGAAAACGCCCGTAGGCACTTCCTGCTGGTACTTGGCTTCCAGCTGCTGGTAGCGCACCTGCGTCGACTGCACTTCCGAACGTAGGGAAGTCAGGGTCTGCTCAAGCTCGCCCCGTTCCCCCTGAAGCTTGATGGCCTGCTGTTTATAGGCGACCTCGCTGCTGCGCACATTCTCGCCGCCCCACCAGTACGACAGACCGCACAGTGTGCCGATAACGATAAGAAACAGCGTGACCCGCCGCCGCCTTTCGACCGCGCGCTGCCGGTACCGCCCTCCAGAATCCTGCATCATAAAACTCATGTCTCCAGAATAAAGCATCCGTAAACAGGTAACAAGGGGCGGTTTATCTGGTTGTTTTCACCTGATTTCCGCCGACGGGGATTTGCGGGCCGGAAAACTCCCCGATACTCTTGAAACCGATGCGCAGCAGCACTTTCGTCTCGTTATCGCCGGAAGCGGCATTGGCCACGTTCCGCGACCCCTCGACGGAGAATGTAAAACATTCATCCGCATAACCGAACCCCGTGGTCGCATTCCGCAGACCGGGCTGATCCCCGAGATCGACCAGCCCCGAGGCGCTCCATTTCCAGTTTTTGGTGAAGTTATAATAGCCGTCGGCCTGAAGCTGCTGCCGGGCCTCGTTAAAACCGGTGCCGGCGACGGCCGCTGTATAAAGATAACGGCCATTCAGGCGGAAGGCGTCGTTCCCGCCGCCGGCCTGTATTTCATGGCGCTTGGCTTCCAGAGTCGCGTTATCCAGCTGGAACCGGTAATCGGCATCGAGATATTTCGACAGCCCGGCTTTGATCTGGCCGACAATATCGGAGCGGCGGTCTTCCAGTCCGGAGCCGTCGGGGAAAAACGTGTCGCCGTAGAAACGATAGCTTTGCCCCAGAAAAATCCTGCCGTAGCGGCCGCTATCGGCATAGATACCAGTTTTAATCCCGTAGTTCACCCGCCCGCCGTCTTCCTGCCGGTCGATGCCGGGGTAGCGGTTGGGGCGGAACAGGTTGTTGCTGTCGAACTGGATGTCGATGCTGTCTTCGTTGGGGATTTTGTCGTTATTCCTGTCGACCTGCGGACTGATATTGACCCCCGCGACGGGCTCGATGATGGCCTGCGCGTTGTCGAGCGTTTTTACGAGCGGATAGCTGGAGACAAAGCTGGCCGTCGCCATGCCGCGCCCCGTCGTCGGATTGGTCTCCAGTGCGGGATTGAGCTTCGAGGCGTCGCTGTTCTGCACCCCGTAAAAATCGCCGCGACCGTCCAGACGCATGACGTTGGAGAAGCCGCCCGCCGATATGCCGCTGCGCTCCCATCCCGCCGCGACGGAGCCCCGCTGCATATCCTGACCGTTACTGGAGCGTATCAATCCCAACGCGTCGGCGTCCAGCTGCCATCTGCCGCCCCAGAGAGAATTGGGTTCCCCGATCATCGTGTGCTGCATCATCGGCAGGATATCCGGCTGGTCAGGCCTCAGCCCCAGACGCACATCCTGAAAATCGAACGCGCTGACGCGCGAATAATCCCGTCCGGAGAAGCGTTCGGCATAGACCTGGCTGCTCAGCACATCCTGCTTTGAAATATCATAAAGCCGGAGATACTGCTTGTCCGTCGTCCGCGCAAAATCAAACCCGCTGCGCCATGTGTCGCTGAGGTCAAACCGCCCGTTCGCGAAAATATCGCCGCGCTGCCGGCTGGTCTCGACCCTGCCGTCCTCCTCCTTGCGGTCGGAATTCGCGGTACTGGCGTTAACAGTCAACTGGCCGTTGGCAAAACGCTCGCGCCATTCGCCCTGCACCAGCGTGCCGGCGAGCGAGGTCGGCTCCACCTGAAGCGTCATGTCCTTGTCGGGCGCGATGTCGTAGTAATAGCCTCCCTGCACATGCGTGCCCAGCGCCGTCGTCCAGCCGTATTGCGGGCGCAGAAACCCGCTTTTCCGCTTCAGCGTCGGGTCGGGATGCGAAAAAATCGGCGAATAAACGATCGGCACGCCCAGCAGCTCCAGCCGCGCATTCTTGTATTTTACGCTTTTGTCCTCCGCGTCATGCACCACTTCGGAAGCCTTGATCTGCCACAGCGGGTGCGGGTCGATTTCGCAGACGTGGCATACGGTATAGGTCGCGTCGGTCATGGTGGTCTTGACGCCGCCGTTCTCGCGCTTCGCCTCCGTCGCCGTGAAACGCGACCCGTCGGCGAGCAGCGACAACAACCCCTGCACGAACCCGTCCTTCATGTGGTTGTGCAGCTCGACATACTCCGCAAAATGCACATCCCCGCGCGCATCCAGCAGGGAGACATTGCCGAGCGCCGTCACCCTGTCTTCGGCGAGATAATAAACGATTTTATCCGCCCGCAGGATCTGCTCGCCCTGCACCAGCTCCACGTCCCCCAGCGCCGTCACGGTCTGGTTCTCATCATCATGCGTCAGGGCTTTGGCTGAAAACTTGACGGGCTCTTTGCTATAGCTGTTTTTTTCCGGCAACAGCTGAATAGCGTGCGCGGCGGGAATCCCCGTCAGCAAAAACACCGCCGCCAGAGCGACGATGTTGGGCAGAAAGAAATGAGCGCGACGAAGGGACATATTCCTGAGCAGGCCATCTGGTTGTCTATGCCTGATAGTCCTGAAAAATCAGGGGGATGTCAATACCTACCGTCATTCCGGCGCAGGCCGGAATCCAGAAGCGCGTCCGCGCGCCACATAATGCGACACCAAGGCGCTACCGCACGCAAGTTGTGGATGCCCGATGATAATGTTAGACTTTGCCATCATATCGTTCTTTCCCTCACCCCGACCTCTCCAGGAGGGAAAGGGTTAGTCCATTTCGATGGCAAAGATCATATCTGCGGGATCGGTCACGGTTGCCGGGGCCGTTTTCCACAGCTTGATATAGGCGATTGCCGGCAAGGCGTTGACGGTGATGATCATCTCCATCTGCGCGGGGCTCATGTTGTTGCAGCCTCCGGGATAACCGCAACTGCCGCCAACATGGATATACTGGATCAGCGGTACCGGTTTGGCGGCGGCGGTTATGTTCTCAGACTCCTGTGGCGAGATATAAAGGTAGTTGTATCCGAAATCACGGGCATTATAGGCTATCAAATTGATGTTATTAAAAGAACCCCTCCTGTCGGGATGGACGCGATTGGCCTCCGTCAGAAAAGAGCCGACATCATAGCGTACAATCGCCAGCTTGCGGTCCCTACGCCACCAGAGACCTTGCGGCAGAGGATAAACGGGATGAGGTGTAACGGAAGAATTCGGGGCGCCCGGATCTATGCGTGCGTCAAGGGCGACCAGAAGGAAAGGATTGACAATGAACCGTGATTCCTCGGAAGGCCCGTCGATGCTATGATTCCCTCGCCCGTAATAGGAAAAGCCGAGAATACCCCACCATGGCCTGTCGCTCGCAATCTGGCCAAAAACATTGTCTGAAGGAACATAGTTTGAATCAGCTAACTCAGGATGCTCGGCAACAGCTGCTTCGCGCAACTTGTAAATATCTCCTTTTTGAGCATAGTCGAACTCAACCATGTCATGCAAACGCTCCTCGATCATGTCGCGGCCTGAGTTAAGCTCCTGTATTGCGGCAGCCGAAGTAGTGGAAGGCTTTATTTCCGTCTTTCCCATGTTCAATCTGGCTATATTCCAGGCATACGTGAGTAAGACGATACAAATAGGGATGATCGCATTGAAAATGATACCACTACTCAGCCCCCGGCGACCCTTCATGCTTGTAAGAACTTTTCTTCTTTCACGCACAATTTCTTTTCTTTCTTCTTGCTCTTTCCCTTCTACTTCTCCGAACTTTTTGACTGCTATCCAATCAGCTATTTTTCCAGATACTACCCAAAAGAAAAACCAAATACAGAGCACAACGGAAAATTCTCGAAAGTCTGTCCAGTTTAATATAATTTTAAATGATGAGAGGATCGTTGCGGGCAATACAAAAAAGAGTGATAAAAATGCTTGCAGTCGTTGATGAAATACGGCTCTTCTGAATTCATCAGGCTGATTAATTGCATCAATAAGAGTCAGTTTTTTTCCTTTCATACGTATTTTTGCGCCGAAATTTTGTAAGGACAACTCGTCAGATATAATCAATGACAGATTAAATCCCGCCAAGATAACAAACACCCAAGACACGCTCTCTGCGAAGCCATATTCTTTTACAGCACGACTAACAACAAACGGACCAGCGGCGCAAAACAATACAAGAAACAATAATAACATTTTTCTATTATAAGATTGAATCCGACCAAAAACTTCTGGGTCGCCCACCATTTCTTCACGTTCTTCAAGATTGTCGCTCATAGAGCTCTCCCTTAATCCAGTAAGATTTGCCCCCAGCCTCATCACGCTTTATACCTTTTGTCAGTTCGCGTCTGACTTCATCTGATTTTATATGAGCGCAGTGAGATTCTATCAATGCAACGATCCTGAACCGGAAGAAATGGGAGCAGCGCAGGGACATATTCGTGAGCAGGCCATCTGGTTGTCTATGCCTGATAGTCCTGAAAAATCAGGGAGGTGTCAACTGATTAGGGGCAGTCATAATAAAACCCTCCGTAGCATGGTCTCTAGAACGTTCAGCAGCTTGCCGCCCTGTTGCGTGGCCAGAAAGCTGATGACAATTATATTCAGAAAGATTGTGATATAAAAAGCGACCTTGAAACGTGGTTTCGATGATTTATGCCTGAGGTGACTTTGGGCAATCAGGGCTCCCGGCCATCCGCCCAGCAGAGACAGAAGATGTAGTCTGCTCTCGGGCGTACGCCACAGACCATGTTCGGACGCCCGCTTGTCTTTCCAGTAAACCAGATAGGAAATAATGCTGAACAACAAAACCGCAAGAGGCACATAATCCGGCAAACGGGATGTATAAACAAGCACGCCCAGAAAAACAGCGTAGGGCAGAATAAATACTGCTATCGGCATTTTTCTTCTGGGCATCCGGAAAAACCCTTATCAGAATATCACTTCCCCTTCAGGAAGGAGGGCAGGTCTGCGCCGAAGGTGCCGTTGTTCTCTTCGGCGAGGATGTTGTGATGCTCTTCGTGGCGGCTGCGTTTTTCCTGCTGGGGCGGGTTGCCGCGGGGATGTTTGCGCTCGTGCTTTTTTTCAGGCCGGTTGTGGTGCGCGTCGGAATGTCTCTCGGAATGCCTTTTATGCGGATGCTGGACAGCGGGCATTTCCGCGACAGGCGCCCCCGCTTCCGCCGCCGCCGCCTGCGGCTGGGCGACCGGGCCTTCGCCCAGACTGTAGACATTGATCTGTTTGCCGATCAGTTTCTGGATGAGATGCACCGCCTTGAAGTCGTTCGGCGTCGATAAAGTGAAGGCGCGGCCCGTCAGTCCGGCGCGGCCGGTGCGGCCGATGCGGTGGATATAATCCTCGGGGTGGTTCGGCACGTCCCAGTTGAACACATGCGACATCCCCTGCACGTCCAGCCCGCGCGCCGCAACATCGCTGCACACCAGAATTTGCGAAACGCCCTCTTTAAAGGCATTCAGCGCAACGGTGCGCCGCTCCTGCTCCATATCGCCGTGCAGCGAGGCAACCTTGATGCCCTTGGATTTCATGAACCGCGCCACTTCGTCGATGTCGCGCTTGCGGTTGCAGAACACAAAGGCGTTCTTGACGTCTTCGCTTTTGAAAATCTTGTAAAAAGCCGCCTGCTTCTGCTTGGGGTGCGGCACGTTGAC
>JAHFPI010000114.1 GCA_023266795.1 Rhodospirillales bacterium | reverse complement strand
ATTTTACGAGCGGGTCAGCGGGGCGCGGCTGCATTCCAACTATTTCCGTCCGGGCGGCGTGCATCAGGACTTGCCCGCAGGCCTGCTCGAAGACATGTACGCATTTGCTTACAGCCATGTCACTTTTATCGACGACATGGAAACCCTGCTGACTGAAAACCGCATTTTCAAGCAGCGTACCGTCGATATCGGCGTTGCAACGAAGGAGCAGGCGCTGGACTGGGGTTTTTCGGGGGCGATGCTGCGCGGTTCCGGCGTGGCGTGGGACCTGCGCAAGGCGCAGCCTTATGACTGCTATGCCGACATGGATTTTGACATTCCCATCGGCACGACGGGGGATTGCTACGCGCGTTATCTGGTGCGCGTCGCCGAAATGCGTCAGGCCCTCCGGATCATGAAGCAGGCGATCGAGAAAATGCCGCAGGGACCGGTGATGGTCGATGACCGCAAAATCACGCCGCCCAAACGCAGTGACATGAAAACCTCGATGGAAGCGATGATTCACCACTTCAAGCTTTATACCGAGGGCTACCACGTTCCGGCGGGAGAGACCTATTCGGTTGTCGAGGCGCCGAAGGGCGAGTTCGGCGTTTATCTGGTGTCGGACGGGACGAACAAGCCCTACCGCTGCCATATCCGCGCGCCGGGTTTCGTACACCTGCAGGCGCTGGATTTTCTGTCCAAGGGGCATATGCTGGCGGATACGGTCGCCATCATTGGCTCGCTGGACATCGTGTTCGGGGAGATCGATCGATGAGTCACGCACAAAAAGTACATTTCGAACAGCCGAAAGAGTTCAAGTTTTCTGCTGCGAACATGAAAAAAATAGAGTCCCATGTCGCCAAATACCCTAAGGGGAGACAGGCCAGCGCCGTGATGCCCTTGCTCGACCTTGCACAGAACCAGAACGACGGCTGGATTCCCGAGGCGGCGATGGAGGAGATCGGCCGCATCCTCGGCATGCCGCGCATCAAGGTTTTCGAAGTGGCGACGTTCTACACCATGTATAACCTGCAGCCGAAGGGCAAACATCACATCCAGTTCTGCACGACGACGCCCTGCTGGCTCAACGGTTCGGCGGAGGTGGTGAGCGCCTGCGAAAAGCATCTTGGCATCAAGCTGGGCGAAACCACGCCGGACGGTAATTTCTCCCTGTCCGAAGTCGAATGTCTCGGCGCCTGCGTCAATGCGCCGGTCGCACAGCGGAACGGCGATGACTTTTATGAAGACCTGACGCCAGAAAACGCCGTGAAGGTGCTGGACGCGCTGAAGGCGGGCAAAAAACCCGCTCATGGGTCGCAAACCGGACGCACAACGTCGATGGGCGTCAAGGGCGCAACCTGCCTGCATGAACAGGCGGAAAAATGCGGGGTCAAAAAATGTTAAGCGACAAGGACCGGATTTTTACGAACCTTTACGGCTGGCAGGGCGCCGACCTGAAATCCGCGCAGGCGCGGGGCGACTGGAGCGGCACGAAGGATATAACCGCCAAAGGCCGCGACTGGATTGTCGAGGAAGTCAAGAAATCCGAATTGCGCGGACGCGGTGGCGCAGGCTTCCCGACCGGCATGAAATGGTCGTTTATGCCCAAGGATTCCAAGGATGGCCGGCCCAATTATCTCGTCATCAATGCCGACGAGTCGGAGCCCGGCACCTGCAAGGACCGCGACATCATGCGCCACGATCCGCACAAGCTGATCGAGGGCGCGCTGCTCTCCAGCTTCGGGATGGGTGCTCATGCGGCCTACATATATATACGCGGCGAGTTCTATCATGAAGCCGTCGCGCTGCAAAAAGCCATTGACGAAGCTTATGAGGCGGGGCTGCTCGGCAAAAACGCCGCCGGCACCGGCTGGGATTTTGATTTATACCTGCATCGCGGCGCGGGGGCTTATATCTGCGGCGAGGAAACCGCCCTGCTGAACAGCATGGAAGGCAAAAAAGGCTTTCCGCGCAACAAGCCGCCGTTTCCGGCGGGGGCGGGGCTGTATGCCTGCCCGACAACCGTGAATAACGTAGAAACAATCGCCGTCGTGCCGGAAATCCTCAAGCGCGGTGCGTCATGGTTCGGCAGCATCGGCCGCGAGAAAAATCGCGGCACCAAAGTTTTTTGCCTTTCCGGCCACATCAACAATCCCTGCAACGTCGAAGAAGCGATGAGCATTCCCCTGAAGGAACTCATCGAGAAACACGGCGGCGGGGTGCGCGGCGGCTGGGATAACCTGCTGGCGGTGATTCCGGGCGGCTCCTCGACCCGCCTGCTGCCGAAAAGCCTCTGCGACACCGTGCTGATGGATTTTGACAGCCTGCGCGAGGCTTATTCCGGTCTGGGCACGGCGGCGGTGATCGTCATGGATAAATCGACCGACATCGTTTTTGCGATTGCGCGTCTGGCGCGGTTTTATGCGCACGAAAGCTGCGGCCAGTGCACGCCCTGCCGCGAAGGCACCGGCTGGATGTACCGCATCATGCAGCGCATGGCGCGCGGCGAGGCGGAAATCTCCGAAATCGACATGCTGCTCGACATCGGCAGCGAAATCGAAGGCCACACCATCTGCGCCCACGGCGACGCATCTGCATGGCCGATACAGGGATTGATCAAACATTTCCGTCCAGAGATGGAGCGGCGCATATTGGAATACCGGAAGAGGTTGGCGGCGTGATGGGGAAGGTTTTTTTAAAAAATATGTGCTGTGTTTTAAGTGCGTCTATCATCACCTGTACGGTGGTGATATCAGTGTGTGGGGTGGTGGGTCTTTTAACCTCTCATGGCTACTTTAATTTCGGCCGTGATATTTTTGGGTGGCTTTTTGAAGTTGTAATGTGGGTTATCGTTGGGCATACATATGGTGGCCCTGGTTTGACGGCATATGCAGCCGTGACTACAGGATTGATAATCTACAAGAAGGCTACATTGATCACATGCTGCCTGACGGCGGCGTTAATAGCACTATTCAACGGTCTCGCCTTTGCTTATATGCATCCCGACACTCTTGATCTTATCCATACTCAAGTCCTTAAGCGTGATCTTATCCATACTCAAGGCATATTTGCGCGACATGTGTACTCATTCCTAACAATGGGTTTATTAATAAGCCTTTTACATTGGAAATATATTAAAAAAGAATTTTCTCTTCAGGCCAACACCAACACACCCTCTGAAAGAAAGGCGAACAATGCCTAAACTGACAATCGATGGAATGGAAGTGGAAGTCGCGCCGGGGACGTCTATTATTCAGGCGGCGGAGCAACTGGGTGTGGAGATTCCGCGTTTCTGCTATCATGACAAACTCTCCGTACCAGCCAATTGCCGGATGTGCCTTGTCGAGGTCGAGAAATCGCCGAAGCCGGTGGCGAGCTGCGCGATGCCCTGTGCCGACGGCATGAAGGTGTTTACCCAGTCCCCCCTCGCGCAGAAGGCGCGCAAGGGTGTGATGGAGATGCTGCTGGTCAACCATCCGCTCGACTGCCCGATCTGCGATCAGGGCGGGGAGTGCGATTTGCAGGATCAGGCGGTGGCTTACGGCTTCGACCGTTCCCGCTATCAGGAAGAAAAACGCGCCGTAAAGGACAAAGAACTGGGGCCGCTGGTGAAAACTGTGATGACCCGCTGCATCCACTGCACGCGCTGTGTGCGTTTCGGCGAGGAAATCGCCGGCGTGGAGGAAATGGGCATTCTGAATCGCGGCGAACATCTGGAGATCGGCACTTACGTCGCGCAGATGATGACCTCGGAGCTTTCCGGCAACCTCATTGACGTCTGCCCCGTCGGCGCGCTGACCTCGAAGCCTTATGCCTTCACCGCGCGGCCGTGGGAGCTACGCAAGACGGAGAGCATCGATGTGCTGGACGCCGTCGGCTCCAACATCCGCATCGACTGCCGGGGCGGGGAAGTTATGCGTATCCTGCCGCGCCTGCATGAAGACGTGAACGAAGAATGGATTTCCGACAAAACCCGTTTTGCCGTGGACGGCCTGAAGAGCCAGCGTCTCGACAAGCCTTATGTTCGCAAAAACGGCAAGCTGCAGCCCGCGACATGGCCGGAAGCGTTTGAGGCCATTAAAGCAAAGATTTCCGGCGGTAAAATCGGCGCGGTTATCGGCGACCTCGCCGATTGTGAATCAATCATCGCGCTCAAGGACCTGCTGAAGGCTCTTGGCTCGTCGACTATCGAATGCCGCCAGTACGGCGCACAGGTGGATGTGTCTCAGCCCGTGGGCTACCTTTTCAATACGACGATTGCCGGCATTGAACAGGCCGACGCGATTTTGCTGGTCGGCACCAATCCGCGCGTCGAGGCGGCGATCATCAATGCGCGTATCCGCAAGACATGGCTGGCGAAGCGCATTAAAGTCGGCGTGATCGGCCCGCAGATCAAGCTGAACTATCCGACCAAATATCTCGGTGCGGGGCCGGAAACGCTGGAAGAACTGCTGAACGGCAAGGGCGCTTTTGCCGATATTCTCGGCAAAGCCAAAAACCCGATGATGATCCTCGGTACGGGCGCGCTGCGCCGTGCGGACGGGCTGGCCGTTCAGTCGCTGGCCCGCAAAGTCGCTGAAAAATACAACATGGTTAAAGAGGGCTGGAATGGCTTTAATGTCCTGAATACCGCCGCCAGCCGTGTCGGGGCGCTTGAACTCGGCTGCACGACGGGGGTGAGCTTTGACGACCTGCTGAAGCTGGATGTGCTTTATCTGCTGGGCGCGGATGAACTGCCGATGGATAAGATTTCCAAGAGCAGCTTCGTGATTTATCAGGGGCATCACGGCGACCGTGGCGCGGCGCGGGCGGATGTTATCCTGCCGGGCGCGGCCTATACCGAAAAGAATGCGACCTACGTTAACCTTGAAGGCCGCCCGCAAACGGCGCGACAGGCGGTCTTCCCGCCCGGCGAGGCGCGGGAGGACTGGAAGATTATCCGTGCGTTGTCCGAAGTTCTCGGCAAGACGCTGCCTTACGATAACCTCGCGCAAATACGTCAGCGGCTTGTCAAAGAAAACGCGCTGTTTGGCGACATTGACGTTATTCGTCCTGCCAAATGGGCGGCTTTCGGCAAGGACGGCAAGTGCGACAAAGCGCCGTTTGTCCTGTCTATCGGTAATTTCTATATGACCGACCCGATTTCACGCGCTTCGAAGACTATGGCGGAATGCACGGAAGCGCTTCTGAATTCAGGGGACGAAAAGGCGGTGGCGCATGGATGAGTTGATGCACAACGAATATGTGGTTGGCTATATCCTGCCGCTGCTGTGGATTGTGATAAAAATTCTGGTGATCGTCGTGCCGTTGCTGATTGTGATGGCTTACCTGACCTATGTCGAGCGCAAGGTTCTGGGCGCGATGCACCTGCGGCAGGGGCCGATGATGGTAGGGCCCTACGGATTGCTGCAGGCTTTTGCCGACGGCATCAAGCTGCTCGGTAAAGAGACAATCATTCCCACGGGCGCCGATAAGATCGTGTTTGTGATCGCGCCGATGCTGACGTTTACGCTGAGTCTGGTTGTCTGGGCGGTGGTGCCGTTCGGCGACGGCCTGGTGCTGGCCAATATCAATGTCGGCATCCTGTACATTTATGCGATTTCGTCGCTTGGCGTCTACGGCATCGTCATGGCCGGCTGGGCCTCGAATTCCCGTTACGCCCTTCTGGGCGGGCTGCGTTCGGCGGCGCAGATGATTTCCTACGAAGTGTCGATAGGCCTGGTGCTGGTCACGGTGCTGCTGGCAACCGGATCGCTGAACCTGACGCAAATCGTTACGGTCGAGCGTCCGTGGTGGGTGACGCTGCTGCTGTTCCCGATGTTCATGGTGTTTATCATTTCGGCGCTGGCCGAAACAAACCGCGCCCCTTTCGACCTGCCGGAAGGCGAGTCGGAGCTGGTCGGCGGGTATAACGTCGAGTATTCCGCCATGACGTTCGCGCTGTTCTTCCTTGGCGAATACCTGAACATGATTTTGATGGGAGCGATGACGACCATCCTGTTTCTTGGCGGCTGGCTGCCGCCGTTCGGGATTGCGGCTCTGGGCGTCGTGCCGGGGTTCATCTGGTTTGCGTTCAAGGTTTGCTTTGTGCTGTTCTTTTTCCTGTGGGCGCGGGGCACTCTGCCGCGCTACCGCTATGACCAGCTGATGCGGCTGGGCTGGAAAGTGTTTTTACCGTTTACCCTGTTGTGGGTCGTGGTTGTGGCCGGAGCG
>JAHFPI010000113.1 GCA_023266795.1 Rhodospirillales bacterium | reverse complement strand
CAGGAATGCTCCACGTTAGGCTGCAGGCTGCGGCAAATTTTTTCGACCAGGATGGAATGCTGAGCCACCGAGAAAGAATGATCGCCGACCGTCTGGCCGTTCCATCTGGCGACTCTGGAAAGTCCATGGGCAATATCCTCGATTTCAATGTCCATGGCGGAGGGGTTGATCAGGTCGAGCCTGCGGCCACTTAACATTCTTTGCCATGCGCGCATCTGAATTCCCCCTTTTTAAAACCCCTGAACCGTGTTAAACATAAGCCGTTTTTAGTGCATGCTCAGGAAGGGAAAAACTATCATGGCTGGAAGTGTAAATAAAGTGATTCTGATTGGCAATCTGGGGAATGACCCGGAGATCCGCTCGTTTCAGAACGGCGGGCGCGTTGCCAATCTGTCGGTGGCCACTTCCGAAAGCTGGAAGGATAAGGCGACCGGCGAGCGCAAGGAAAGAACGCAGTGGCACCGCGTGGTGGTCAGCAATGAAAATCTGGTCGTCATCTGCGAAAAATACCTGAAAAAAGGCGCCAAGGTTTATCTGGAAGGGCAGCTCGAAACCCGCAAATACACGGATAAAGACGGCGTGGAAAAATACACCACCGAAGTCGTGCTGCGGCCTTATCGTGGCGAGATCACTATGCTCGACAGCAAGGGCGGTTCCGGCAGTGGCGCGGCCAATGATTATGCCGAAGAGCCTGCCATGGCGGCGGCTGGCGGCGGCAGCGGCGGTTCATTCGGCGCTTCCGGCAAAAACGATATGGATGACGAAATCCCGTTCTAACCAGTGGCTTCTCTGAAAAAAACCGTCTCCGGCCTTCTGACGCCGATCCTGTACCTCAATCTGGCGGGATTAGCGGTGGGGGCGGTGTGGCTGGGAGTGATGGCGCAGTGGCAGGTCGTCTGGGTCGGGGTGATGGCGCTGCTTTTTGCGCCCTATATCATTCCCATTCTGATCATTCCGGCAGGCATATTGTCCCACTTCATGTCGCTTTACCGCGCGGCGCAGCGTCCGGATAAAGAACGGCTGATGTTCACCCTGAGTCTGGCTTATATTCTGCTGTTCCTGACATTGTGGTGCGTGAGTATTTTTGAATATGTGACGCACAGCGTTGTGCCTCAGGCGGTTCATGCCGCGTTGTTGTGGGCTGATTCTGCGGCGCTGGTGCCGCTGCTGTTGTGGACGAACCGGGACCGGGGCAACATTTTTATCATGACGATGGTGGAAGTGGCGCAGCTTGCCATTGTGGTGCTTTCCGCTGTCCGGCTGCTGGATGGGGCGACTTCTTTCTGGCCGTCTTTCAGCATTTTTGGCGGCATCATGGCTCTCGCGGCCATCACGCAGGCGGTTTACGAAAAGAAATTTATAGATAAATCAGGAGAACTGCCGCGTTAACCGGATGTTAACCTGCTGATGGTACTCTCGAATCAGGGACACAATCTTGCGCGTTCCGTCGATTTTTTGGTTTCATCTGTGCCTTCTCGTGATATCTTTACTCCGCCCCCCTTTGGGGGCGGTTTTTTTTAGTGTAGAGTTCAGGGCATGGCCTCTCAGAACAAGCACATTTTTGCGATACATGGCGCCGGAATGCATGCCGGCGTGTGGGGCAGTCTTGTGGCGTGTCTGGAACTTCCCTGCCAGGCGGTTTCCCTGCCGGGGCACGGGAAGGCCGAGGGTTCTTTTCTGCCGTCAATCGAGGAAATGGCTGGATGGATCATGACACGGCTGGACGAGCATTCGCCGCAGTCGGCGGTGCTGATGGGCCATTCAATGGGCGCGCTGGTCGCGCTGGAGGCGGCACGGCATCCGTCCGTCGCCGCGCTGGTTTTGCTGGGGGCGGCGGCAAAAATGCCGGTGCATCCGGAATTGCTGCGGCAGGCCGCTGCGGATCCCGATGCCGCTGCCGACATGATTTTGAAATGGGGTATTTCACCTGTTCATCCGCAGGCGTTTGCGGTCAGAACTGTATTAAAAGGGCAGATGCAATCTGTGGCGGCGGGGGCGCTTTTAAACGACCTGACGGCCTGCAACGTTTATCAGCGCGGCGAAGCGGCGGCGCGGGACCTCCGCCAGCCGGCGCTGGTTCTTTCAGGGCTGGACGATAAACTGACCAAATCTACCGACGGCAAGCTCCTCGCCGAGATGATCGCCCGCGCGGCATTTCATGTCATGCCCGATGGCGGGCACATGCTGATGGTTGAAAAACCCCTTGAAACTGCAAAAGAAATCAACAGTTTCATCGGGACGCTGGACGGTTAAGGGTTTTTCAACCTTCTGCTGGTAGAATGGTTTGAACTATCATTTATCAGACAGGAGATTGAAGACATGCAGACCTCTCACCTTAAGGCTCTCAGGGACAAACATGAAAAATTGGAACGCGACATTCACGGCGAGCGGGTCCACGCGGCGCGCAACGACGTGCTGATCGAAAGGCTGAAAAAAGAAAGGCTGCACCTTAAAGAGCGGATTGACCGCATGCAACGGACGGACGGGTAAAAGCCGGGAGCCTGCCATCGGAAAGAATATATTTTATGCAGCATAACGCCTCTGAGCGGGGGAACGTTCTTGTCATTATCCTTATCGGGATAGTTCTTTTTGTGGGGCTGATTTTTGCCATCTCGAAAAACTGGGCTGGCATCAGCAGCATGTCGACGCAGGAACAGGCCCGCCTGAGCGCCGTCGAGCTGCTTCAGTACGGCAACGGATTGCGTCCTATTGTCGACAGGATGCTGCTGCTGGGCGGCGTGTCGGATACGAACACTTCCGGCAATGGCATCCTGTTTTCGGCATCTGGCGCGAATGCCGCCTATGGGGCAGTTGGAGCACAGCCCACGACGGAAATTTTTAATTCTTCCGGCGGCAACGCGGTATACATGACCCCGTCGCCCGCTACCTGCCTTTCCACTTGTAGCTATGAGTTTTCAGGGCAGTATACGGTAACGGGTGTAGGGTCTGACAGCAAGTCGGAGCTGGTGATGCTGGTGGTCGATATTCCCCAGAATATTTGCGAGAAAGCCAATTCCCTCCTCAGTCTCGGCTGGGCAGGTGTACCTGCTGGCGGCGCCCTCACTCTGACGCGCTTTAACGGTACGAATTACGGCGATCTGGGCGGCGCCAATCCTATAACGCTGACGGGCGGCGCTAACGAATTTGTCGGGAAGCGGGCATTCTGTTACCGCGAATCCGCCGGCGCGCAGCGCTATATTTATCTGCACGTTATCAGGGCGCGCTGATCTAGCAGATGTTCCATGACGTTGACGGGTCAGGCGTCGGCGGGGGCGGCGTGTAAACGAGCCCTTTTTCCGCGAGCTTCTTTTTAAATATTTCCATTATGGCCTTGTTGTCTGATTTATACGCCAGGTCAAAAGCCGATCTGCCTGTAATATCCTTGAGGAGCGGGTCGGCGCCATTTTCAATCAGCATCTGCGACAGCTTGACGTTCAGGGCCGAAGTGGCAACGAGATGCAGCGGCGTCCGTCCGGCGGTATCCTTGATATTGGGATTTGCGCCTGCGGCCAGAAGCACCTCGATTGCGTCTTCCCTGCTGTTCATGCAGGAAATGTGCAGCGCCGTTGTTCCTTTTTCGTTGGCATAGTCCGGATTTGCGCCGGCCTCTAGCAGCAGCTTCAGGGATTCAACATCGTGAATGGACGTGGCCCACAGCAGTGGGGAGGGTGTGTACTCTTCACGGCCTACGGCATTCGGATCGGCGCCATAATCAAGCAAAATGCGCACAGCGGGAACGCCCGCAGTTTTTTTGAGGGCGCAGTTTAATAGCGGCATAGTTAATTCAGATGCGCTTTTGCTGATATCGGCGCCATGCTCGATCAGCAGCAGCATCAGTTCTTCGCTGTGTGCAGCGATAGCCAGATGCAGGGGCGTATTGCCTTCTTTATCCACAGCGTTGACATTCGCGCCGAGTTTCAGCAACTGCCGAACCAGCGACTCCTTGCCAGCCTGAACGGCCAGGTGCAGCGGCGTTTGCCCTTCCGCATTAACAGCATTGACCAGTTGCGCCGTTTCCCTTGTTGAAAGACGTTCGGCAATATCATCTATCTCCGGTAACGGCATGACATGAGGCAGCGGGGTGTTGGTATCTTTGCCTGATTGAGTGTCAGCAGCAGTGTTAAAATCCAGCAGGTATTTGCCTTTTTTTCTCATGAAGGGCCTCCCTTGCCGCGTCTGTTGCGGCGTTGCAGCTTGTCGTAGGCATTGTCGAAGAATTTTTGTTCAGCCGCCTTTTCGGCTTCCTCAAGCTTGTTTGCGGCCTGCCATCTTGAGGCGGCGCGGGCGCTGCGTGCGACCGTCAGATTGTCTGAATCGGTCAGCAGCGGGTCGGCGCCGCCCTCCAGCAGGACGGCGATGGTCTCAAGGCTGCCGTTGGCGGCGGCGCGGTGCAGCGCTGTATCCCGTTTTCCTGACGTGCATTTGCGGTTCACATCGGCGCCGGCTTTCAGCAGCAGCGTTATGACGGTGGCATTTCCCTGGCTTGCGGCGAGCATCAGCGGCGTGACGCCGCCGGACATCGGGGCATCCGGGTCGGCGCCCATCTCCAGAAGTTTTGTGACGACCGGCAGCTTGCCAAGGGCGGAAGCGGCATAGTGCAGCGGGGTCATGCCGCTGGTCGATTGCGGTTGGTCAATTTCCGCGCCCAACATAACCAGTTTTTCCACCGCCTCGGGGCTATTCTGGAGCACGGCGCGATGCAGGGGGGGGAGACCGTCCTTGCCGCAGGCTTCATTCAGGAAAGCGCCGGCGAACACCAGCGTTTCGATGAGCGAAGCTTTGTTCTCCCTGACGGCGTGCGACAGGCAGGGCACGGCTTCTTTTTCGACCGGATAGGTGCCGGGCTGGTTCACGTAAAGCCCGCCGCCGTTTTTCAGGAGCAGCTTTACGACATCATCGCGTCCGAAGGAGATGGCGATAGCCAGCGCATGAATGGGCCGCCCGGTGCCGTCGAAAAAATAAATCTTTGCCCCCAGATCGAGCAGGCACTGGATCATCTCCATGTTGTTATTGATGATCGCCAGCCCCAGCGGCGAAATGTTTCTTTTGTTCAGCACATCCGTCCGTGCGCCGAGCGACTGCACGGCTTCGCGGATCAGCGGGAGCGGCGCGTTTCTCAGGCAAAGCTCATGCAGATAGGTGTTGCCTTCCACTGTCATCGGCATGTTGACGGTTTCGGCGGCGGGAATGGGCGGGGCTTTAAATTCCACCGGCGGGGCGGGGATGGGCGGCGGGACGGGGGGCTTGAATCCGAAATCACTAGGCATGGTGATCCCCCCCTGGTTTCCGGACGGGCTTTTTCAGCAGCGCGTTTTCCAGCACATCGATGATGTCCTGCCGGCCATTGGCGCGGGCGTAGGACAGGGCGGATTTGCCGTGACCGTCAAACAGCTTCGGGTTGGCGCCGGCCTGCAGCAGCGCCTCGACGCCCGCGAGGTCGTTATGCTTTGCGGCTTCGATCAGCGGCGTGCGGGCATCTTCCGCGTGGCGCACGTCGATATCGACGGGATAACGCAGCAGCGCGGACAACACTTCCGGCGGCCTTGATTCTGCGATGACGCTGTGCAGGGGCGCGGTGCCGTCCGTCGCGGGAATATCCGTATCCGCGCCGAGGCTGACCAGCAGGCCGATGATTTCCACCCGCACGGTTTCGTCGTTGATCTCGCCGGTTTTGCAGGCATAGACCAGCGCCGTGCCGTCCGGCCCGCAGGGCTTGTTGATATCCGCGCCGGCTTCGACCAGCAGGCGCACCAGCGCAATGTTGCCGCTTTCAACGGCGGAGAGCAGCGGCGTGCGGCCCTCCGCGTCGGGTTTGTTGACGGCGGCGCCTTTGCCGATCATCAGCGCGGCCAGCGGCAGTTGTTCCCTGTCCACCGCCAGCTGGAAGGCGGTGCGTTCCTTGGCGTCGGTGCTGACAAAACAATCGTTCATGGCTTCGATGACGGCGGGAAATTCCAGCAGGGCCTTGACCAGCTCCGCATGGCCGTTGACCACGGCGATCAGCAGCGGGGTCGAGCCGTTGCCGGTCTTTTCGTTGCAGTCCGCGCCCGCCTTGAGCAGGGCAGCGACAATCGGGGGCTTGCCCTTCTGGCAGGAGCGGTGCAGCAGCGACCAGCCGTCCACCATCTGCCCCGGCACATAGCCGCCGTGCCGCGCCAGCAGTTCGACCATCTCCGGCTTGTTGAAGGTGACGGCG
>JAHFPI010000009.1 GCA_023266795.1 Rhodospirillales bacterium | reverse complement strand
CGGCCTGATCGGAGACCCGGTGGAAGTCCGCTGCGATGCCAGCGCGATTATGGCGGAGGCTGGCGGCGCGACCATTGATATCAACAATATCGAAGTGACCAGTGACGATGACAACCCTGCCGGTCTTGGCACCGGTGCGGGTCATGCCTGCCTTGGCGTCGGCGGCGCGGCGGCATTGACCAGAACGCTGGCCGGCGGCGATGTTTTCAAGTTCGGCGGCAAGATTGACGGCGCCACCGTTACCGGCACCTGGGCTGGCGGTCAATATTCTACTGCGACGGCCGGCGGCAACGATATTCAGGTGGATGTCACCTATATCTAGGTAAGCAATTAAGATCAGGGAATGGGAATGAGACCAGTCAATAAAAAAATTATTCTGGCCTTAAGCGCTGCGGCTATAGCGTTTCCTATCGGCATCGGCATGGCGGTGACGACCAACGTCAACGCCACGGCGACTTTCCTTGCGGCGCTGATCCTGACGCCCTCCAACATGCAGTTCGGCAAGATTATATATTCGGCCGACCCGAGCGTGGCGGGTGATTTCGTCAAAATCGGCACGAACGGCGCCGAGCTGTTTGGCGGCGTTTTCAGCTCCAGCGGCGGCACCGTCACCGCCGGCGACGTCGCGATTACCGGCACCTACGGCTATCAGATTGACGTCCAGTGCGATGCGACAGCCATCATGAGCAACGGCGCGGGTAAAGTCATTAACATTACCGCTATTGAAGTGAAGAAAGAAAGCACGGCGGGCGCCTTTGGCACCGGTACGGCCTGTGCCGGCATCGGCAGTACGGTTTTGTCGTGGAACCTGACTTCCGGCACGGATGACCAGTTGAAGGTCGGCGGGCAGATCACCGGCGTCGGCGCGTCCTCGCCGTTTGCGGGCGGCGCGTACAGTACGGCCAGCGCCGGCGGGAATGACATCCAGATAAACATTGTGTACAACTAGAGAATGAAAAAAATGAAAAAATTTAGTGCAGGATCAAGGATGTTAATGTGCAGGCTCTTCGTCGGGGCCGTTGTGCTCGCGATGCCGCCCTACGCCGTATCCTCCTCGCAGCCGATATCCCCTGCGGCGCAGCAAAAGCCCCTTGTCGGCTTGTCCATCAGCGGCAAAACGGTTGTTGCCGCCAGCGCCACGTTTATCGAGGGCGTTTATGTCACGGTAAAGTACGCTCTGTTAAAAACAGCCGGGGTTTATGATCTCGTTGATACCGATAACAGTGTGGAGACAAGCCAAACGTTCACGCAGACGCGCGTTGTGAGCATCCACGGCAATTTGCTGGGCGAAATGGCCGTGCTGACCTGCAATGTTACGGGCGCTGCACAAAAGAGCCATGATTGCAGCGGGGCGGAGCAGAGCGTGGCGCATGCGTTCATGGGACAGAGCCAGTTCAATGATGAAATCGCGATCAGCGATAATACCCTGCAGGACGGCAACCATATTGCGATCGACGTGTCGTATATCTGATCTATAGCCGAATTCTGGATTGTATGCGCGCATTCCCCCGCTTTTGCAGGGTTTGAGTGTGATATGTCAATTCGTCACCACTAAAAATTGTGTGACATTTCAGTTTCTTGTCTTATAATGGGAGTGGGGAATAAAAAATCGGGTCAGTTATAATGCGTTATGCCACTTTCTTGATCTTGCTACTGACGCTAAGCTGTTTGACGCTGGGCGGTTCGCAGGTTTGGGCGGCGGATGAGGGTAGCGTTCTGTTCGTGGCGCCGCACCGTCTGATCATTTTACCCACTGAAAAAGTGAGCGTTCTCAACCTTTCCAACAAGTCCAGCGAGCCGCGCCGGTATGACCTGCAGCTTATCGATCAGGCGATGGACGCCAACGGCGTCACGCAGCGCGTTGAAAGTTTCCCTTACTCCGTGAAAAACATGGTCAGGTTCGTGCCGAAGCGTTTTTCGCTGCAGCCGGGCGAGCAGCAGACGGTGCGGGTGATGGTCCAGCGTCCGCCCAATCTTGCCGACGGCGATTATCACAGCCACTTGCTGTTCCGCGAGGTGCCGCTGAACGTGAAGGACAAGGCGCAGCTGGAAGCGGAGCGTCAGACCGCCGCCGCGCAGAAAAGCGTCAGCTTCGAGATCCGCACCCTCTACGGCGTCGCGGTGCCGATTGTCGTCCAGCAGGGCAAGCTTATATCGGACATGAATCTCGGCCAGCCGAAGCTCGTCATCGGAGCCGAAAGCAAACAGCGGGAACTGGCGATTGATTTCATCCGCACCGGCAATTCCGAAGCCGCCGCCATGCTGAAAGCAGAATATGTGCAGGCAGGGAAGCCGGCGGTGCCGATCATCCAGCCGCAGTGGGTGCGCCTGTACCACGAGATTGACAAAATAACCAAGCAAATTCCTCTTATAAATATACCCAAGGACGCTAAAGGCGGGAAGATCGTCGTCAGCCTCATAAAAGATGAGGCCGATGACAGTAAAACTGTGAGAAAAGAACTCGCCTTTAACTGATGTTTTTTTAAAAAAAACTATAGCCTCCCGGATATGTTCCGAGGGGATATAGTACCGGAACAGTGATGGATAAATTATTTTTGAAACATCTGCCCGTTTTTATTTTGTTGCTCGTTGTCCTTTGCACGGCGGGGACGGATTCGGCCTATGCCGCCGTCGCGTTCAGTTGCGGCACCGCCGGGAATTTTAACTCGGGCGGTGCCATCAATACCCAGGCGACGATTTCCGGCGTCCACAACCTGACAATGGCCGTTGCCGGCGGCCTCACCTATAACGCTGCGCTCAACGGGCCCGCCACCGGCACGCCGATCACCTGCACCATCACCGGTGGCGGCAACAAAATCCTGTACGATGTCTATTGCGACGCCAGTGACAGCATCGCCAATAATGCCGGCTGCTGCGGCGTCACGAACCGGAGCATAACCTCCTTCAATGTCGATAGCCAGACGCAGGGTCCGCATATGACCAACAAGGTCTGCAACGGCCTTGCCGGTGCGATGGCCGGCACCCTGAAAACCGACGCGGGCGGAACGGCCGTCATCACCGTCGGCGCGGTGATGGATGCCACACACGTCAAGATCGGCAGCTCCTACAAACTGTCAAACCATGCAACCGGTCTGTTTAACATCAAAGTTATCGACCAGCCGACCTCGACTACCTACGGGCCGGTGACTAAAGACTTATCCGTCACGTTCACCAGTCTGGTCGGGTTCTCCAGCACAACAGGCATGAATTTCGCCAATATGGTCGGCCCCGCCGTCCCCGTGGCCGGGGATCACGTCGATCTTGGCACCGATGGCACGGCGGTTTATAACGGCGCCTTCACTGCACAACCCGGCGGGGCGCTGTCGGCGGGCGCGGTCAAGATGAATAACGTGCAGGACGGCGTAACGGTGGAAATCTATTGCGACACGACGATCCACATGACCAACGGCGGCGCGGCGTCGATCAACGTCACGGGCATCAAGGTCGCGGCGCAGGGCAGCACCGGCACCTATGCCGGCGCCGGCACCGCCTGCACCGGCTCCGGCGCGGGAGCGCCTGCCACGACGATGGTTTACGCGGCGGGCACGGCGGACACCTTCTTTCTCGGTGGCAAGCTGGACGGCGGCACGGCGGCGGCCTTTTCCAACGCCACCATCTACAGGTCCACCAACGCCGGCGGGACTCCCGCCACGGTGATCGTGCTCAATCAATAGGTATGGTTTGGCGCTGCATAGTCCATAAAACAGGACTAATTCTGGTAAAATTCAGCGAAAAATGGTAAACTCAAGAGAATAGCTGTAAATATTATTACCTCCTTGGGACTGCTCCTAAGGGGGTGTGTCGGGTTGTAATAATTAATGAATAAAATTTTAAACCATATACCCATCTTTATTTTACTGCTCGCGCTGTTTTTTTCCACGGTGCTGCCGAGATTGGCGTGGGCGCCTGCGTCCAGCTTTACCTGCACGGCCGGAAACCTGAACTCGGGCGGGGCGATCAATACACAGGCGACGGGTTCCGGCGCGCACAACGTCGTGATCGATACGGCCGGCGCCATGTCTTATAACGCCGCCCTCAACGGCCCCGCAACCGGCACAGCCATCGTCTGCGCTGTGAGCAATATCGGTAAAAACGATGTCATCGGCGTGTACTGCGACGCCAGCGGGACGATCACCAATGCCGGCGGTTGTTGCGGCACCACCGACAGGAATATCACGGCTTACTCCGTCAAGGCGGTCGGCGGCACGACGCTGGGGCCCGCAGCCTGCGCCGGCATCGGCACCAAGGTCGGCACTTTCAAAGCTACCAATACAGGCGCGGGGGATGGCACCGTTACTCTGGGCGCTACGATGGATGCCACCCATGTCAAAATCGGCGGCACTTATACGCTTGCCGCCAGCGCGCCCGGCAAGGTGAATGTGAAAGTTATCGACGAAACCACTCCTCAAACATTCAACGCGACGGCCGATCTCTCGGCGGTTTTCACCAGTCTGGTTGGGTTTAGCAGCACGGGAACCATGGATTTCAAAAAGGTCGGGTTTTCAGGCGTGCCCGGCGCGGGGGACCACGTCGATCTCGGCACCGATGGCACCGTTGCCAGTGCGGGGAATTTTCAGGGGAATGCGGGGACGGTGGCAGGGCAGGTCACGATCAACAATGTCCAGAACGGCGTGACGGTGCAGGTGCAGTGCGATACGACGATTCACCTGACCAACGCCGCGAACACCCACTCGATCAACGTCACCGGCCTCAAGGCGGCGGCGGAAGGCAGCACCGGCACTTATGCGGGCGCCGGTAGTGCCTGTAACGGTTCCGGCGGGGCGGTCGCCACGACGATGGTGTATACGGCGGGAACGGCCGACCAGTTCTTCTTCGGCGGCAAGCTGGATGGCGGCACGGCCTCCGGCCTTGCCGGCGAGGTTTATAGCTCCACCAACCCCGGCGGCACTTCCGCGACGGTGATCGTGCTCAATCAATAGAGATGGTTGAGTTGCATCTGCATTTGCAGCTGATTCTGGTTCATCTGGTTTAATTGCTGCTGTTTCTGCATTTGCTGCAGCTGCTTCATTTTTTCTATGTTCTTTTCTTCTTGCGTTTGACCGCCGCTGCTCCGCGGGGGAGCGGGGGGCGCTTTTTTGGGCGAGGGCGCCGCTGCGGCCGGTGATGTATTTTGCCGCTGCTGCTGGTTTTGCTGTCGCGGTGCCTGTCCTTGCCGCTGCGGACGTTGCTGCATCTGCTGCTGTCTTTGCTCCCGCTGTTGTACGCGCCGGGTCTGCATAAACTCTTTGTAGTGTTCGACCAGAACTTTCTGCTGTTCCTGCTGCTCCACGATCCGCTGCCTGACCTCATCGGGTTTTTTCAGGGCGACTGTCGCGACGGCTTTGCTGATTTTCTCCGCTGCCCAGACCTTTGCGGCGGTCGGCTGCGATTTACGGTCATGCACGGTTGTGCCCTGACCCTTGTCGACCACGACCTGCCCGGCATCCGTCTTTACGCTGACGCTGCCTTCCTTGACGAGGACGCCGTAGTCATCGTCGGTTCTGCCGCCCCAGAATTCCGTGCCGCGTATGCCGATGGAACCGACGGGCGTGTTGATATGCACGTCCGGATTTTCCTTCTTCGCAATCAGGCCGCTGACATACGAAAATGTGCCCTGCAGGATGGAATAGACGCCTTTGTTGCCGGCGCTGTCGTCCGGATCAAAGTTCCATTCATTGACCGCCAGCTTGGTGTTTTCCGCGAGGGTCATTTCGGTATTGTCAATAAACAGCACAAAGAGCTTTGCGCCGGCTCCCGTCTCCACGATGTCGCTCAGGTGAACGGGCGTATTGACGGCAACTGCCGCCGGCTCCTGTCCCTCCGGCCCAATTGTCGCCGTTCCCTCGATTTCCATGACGGTGCCGATCACGCCGTCATTTTCCGCCGCCGCCTTGACCATTTTTTCCTTTGCCGCCTGCTGTGCCTTGTACTGGTCAAGGATGCTCTGCGCATCGGCGCGACCCTGCGCGGCCTTCGCTTCCAGATCCGAAATGTCACTTGCGGACAGCACAAGATTTTCCGCATGGGCGGGGACGGAGAAGAAAATGAAAAATATAAAGAGGAAAATAATGCGCATGATTACTCCTGAAAAAATTACCTGATTGAAGCTTTGATGATTTCAAATTTTCTGGGATTATCCTTTAATTCATTGATCAGGTCCGGATAGGTTCCCACCATGGAATCCCAGGCATCGTCGCAGACGTTCTTGCAGCTGATGATGAAATCGTGCCGCGTCCCGTCCGTTTCGGCCTCGCCGTTGTAGACGTGGACGAAGTGCAGCAGCGTTTCCTTGTCGTCGTACCTGTAGAGCGACATCGGCTGGCCGGAAGGGTCTTTTCTCCGGCTGACTCTTTTGGCCGTCCCGTCTTTTATCATGGCGAAGAAAAAATCCTGCAGGCCGAAGCGTTCCCGCATGACGCGCCGCGCGCCGGCGTCTTTTTCGTCGAGGATTTTGTCAATGGTGATCTGTTCCGGATTGGTGATGACCCAGTTTTCGACGCGCGTCCCGTACCAGACGCCGACGCCCCACCCGTCGCTGTATTTGACCGCCATGCCTTTTTCATTGTGCAGCCGGTTCCTGTTATCGCGGTGCAGCTCCGTCGGTTTTTCCGTGATGATGACAGCCCCGCCGAACGGCCAGAACCAGCCGCAATGCTCCGTGGCGGCCATCAGGCCGGAGAGTTTATCGACATCGACGCCCATTTCCTTGCCGAAAAATTCATAAGGGGCGAGCATGTTTGCATCGTGAAGGCCGGCGCAATACGCCTGGGTCGATAAAAGATCCTCAATCTGGCCTTTGAACTGGTCCCTGACCTGCGCCACAATCTCTGCCCTGACCTGCTCGCCGATCTGCTCGCCGATCTGGGGCTTCTGCGCCCAGACCTGATCCCATATCTGGTTCCAGACCTGCGCCCAGACCTGAGTCCAGATCGGGTCTCCGAGCTGGGGCCTGACATGGTCTTTGGCTTGATTCCAGACGTGGCTCCAGACGCGATCCCTAACCTGATCTTTGACAGGCTCGCCGATCTGGTTTTTAACCTGTGCGCCGATCTGGCTCCCGATATGGTTCCTGACCCGCGTCTTGGCCTGCGCCATAATGTCGGTTCTGAGCTGGTCGCCGACCTGCTCTCCGGCCTTGTCCTCCGGCTTATCACCTATTACGGAAACGATTTTGGTGCGGACTTTATCCAGAGTCTTTCCCCTCAGGGTTTTAAGAACCTGCTTCAACCACCACGCGCCGATAACACCTTCATACGGGCTGCGCAGCCATATCTTGATTTTCGGTGGATTCAGACCGGCGCATGAATAGACAAGATCAACCGCCGCTGCCGCTTTTTCCCGGTCAATTTTCTGCGTGGACAGGCCAAGGGAAATCCATCTATCCCTGTACTCTGCAAGCTTTTCTTCCTGCTCCGGCGCGAGGTCTGTTATTTTTTCGGACACCTTGTTCTCCTGCTGAAAACAATACCGCATATCGAAAACTTTCGAAAGAAAAATGCCCTGCGGAGCCGTGATCTGAAAATCTTGTCAGGCGCAAAAAAATCATTTAAAAACAATAAGTTATATAGTGCGTCATAACGCGTCGACAGGCGGGTCTTGATGCTATGAAATCTGTGCTAAGGTAACCTCATCAAAACCGGATTGTTTTGCCTGCCAATTAAAATGAAAAAGATGAATAAGAAACTGCGCGCATTACTGGATTGCTGTCTGCTTGTTTCCGTCGTTATCCTGCTGTCGGGATGCCTGCCGGATTTTATGCAGGCAAAGGCGGAGTACAGTCTGGCAGGACTCGAGGAAAATAAGCCTTTAATGAAAGAGGTCAGCGGTTTTCTGGAGGAGCGGGCGGCAGCAATCGATACCGCCGGTAAAAAAGATAACGATAGCGCGCAAAAAGAAAACTATCAGGAAATGCAGCTCCGTGAAGACCTGCTCGGAAAGCTGGCATCGTCCGGATATTACGACAGCACTGTCACCTATGCCGCCGGTGCCCGTCCCTGGACGGGAACTTATACAGTGAATAGCGGCCAGCGTTACAAAATCCGCAAAGTTTCGGTCGCGCCAGAAAAATTCAAACATTTTCCAGTGAGCCGCCTTCAGGGCCGGCCACTGGATGCAGGAACTGTTTTAGCAGTGCAGGAAGGGCTTTATAACAGTATCGCCAAAGGCCGCTGCTTCTTTAACCTTGCCGTTGACCATGAAGTGACGCTAGACCGCAAAAAGAAAACGGCGGACATCCTTTTCACGGTAACTGCCGGGCCACAGGCGAAAATGGGCCCGGTGCTTTTCGAAGGGAATGAAAGGGTAAAAAATTCATACCTACAAAAGCTGGTGGACTGGAAAGAGGGCGATTGCTTCCGGCGCGAGAACATAGAAAACCTGCGCACGGCGCTGTTTGAAAGCGGCCTCTTTGCAAGCGCGGAAATGATTGTGCCGGAAAAACTGCCGAAAGACGGCCGCGTGCCTGTAACGCTGCGCGTCAAGGAACGCGCCGCGCGCAGTCTTCAGGCCGGCGTCAGTTATTATACCGATGAAGGCCTTGGCCTGACGTTGGGGTGGAAGCATCGCAACCTTTTCGGCGCTGCGGAAAGCCTCGATACGGGCCTTAAACTATCGCAAAACGTGCAAACACTCGAAGCCCGCCTGACCAAGCCCTTTTTCCTCCGGCGGGATCAAAGCCTTTCATTCACCACAAACATGGCGCATGAGGAAACAGACGGTTATCTCAGGAACGGCATGGACGTGAGCGCTGCGATCAAGCGCGCTTTTAGTAAATCCCTGTCAGGCAGTACGGGTGTTTCCCTGTCGATAAGCGAAGTGAAGGACGATGCGACCAGCGAAACGAATAACTTTTATCTGCTGTCGCTGCCGCAGTCCCTGACATACGACAAGCGGAATAATGTGCTGGATGCGACAAAAGGATTCCTGCTCGACGGCCATCTGGAGCCGTTTTTTGATGCCGCTGGCCAGAGCTCCTCGTTTCTAAAAACGGAAATTTCCGCACAGGCCTACCATGCCGTCAGCAAAAAGATGACGGCGGCAATTCGTCTCAAGGCGGGCAGTATTCTGGGGCCGAACACGCTGGATATTCCGGCGCCAAAGCGTTTTTATGCGGGCGGCGGCGGCTCTGTGCGCGGTTTCGGCTATCAGGAGGTAGGGCCGCAGAGAAACGGCGAACCAGCCGGCGGGCGTTCCGTTGCCGAGGCGTCTGTCGAGCTGCGTTTCAGGCTGACGGACACGCTGGGCTTTGTCGCATTTATTGACGCCGGCAATGTCGGGAATACGTCAATGCTCAATCTCAAGCGTCCGTCGGTGGGCGGCGGCGGCGGTTTCCGTTATTATACGGACTTCGCGCCGTTGCGCCTGGATGTCGGCGTGCCGCTGACCAACAAGGAAACGGCGTCAAGCGGCTACCAGCTTTATGTCAGTATCGGGCAGGCGTTTTAATGGCCGAGCAAAACAAAAAAGCAAAAGCATCTTTTTTCCGCCGCCTCGCACGTTTACTGACGGCAGTGCTGTCTGTGCTGTTTTTTATCATCATTCTGGCGCAGCTGTCTTTCTGGGCGGGAGCCTTCTGGCTGCAATCGGCGGCGGGCAGGGGATGGCTGGAGAACAATCTCTCGGAACTTGCGGCGGAGAGCGGCTATACTGTCCGGATACAAGACATGAGTGGCTTGACGTGGGGCGGCGTCAATATAGGAAAGCTGGATGTTTCCGATAAAAGCGGCCCCGTTCTCGATGCAGAGCAGATCCGCCTGCGTGCCGGCATTTTTTCTCTTCTTGCCAAGGAGGCATCCCTGTCGGTGACGGCGGAGAGTTTGTCACTCTACAGGTTTCCAAAAACTAAAGACGGCAATAACGCCGATCATGCGGCAGCAGTTTTTGCGGTTCCCGACGTATATTTCAAGGCGCTGCATATAGATAAACTAAGCATCAAAAAGCTCATTCTGGCGCACGACATTATCGGTCACGATGTAACAACCGCCGTCGATCTTTCGGCAAAAGCGGAGAGGAACGGTGAAGATTTAAAGCTTTCTGTGTCTATGGCCGCCACGCAGGAAAAAGAGGCATTTCTGCCCGCACATGTTGATGCGGAGGCCGTTTTTTCCCCCGCTCCGGCGCAACTGGCAATCAGCAATGTCACGATGGTATCTCCGCTCTACAGTCTTAAGGGCAAAGGGGTTATCGGCCTCGGGGACGCTCAACAGATTAACTTTGAGGTTCACGGGGACAGCTCTTCGCTGCCGGGTCTGCACGGGAAGTTGACGGCGGATGGCCATGTTACGGGCACGTTCGATAAACCTGTCATTGAGATAACGGGCACCCTGAGTCTTGACGATTATGCCGCTTCCGGTCTTGAGGATATCCGTTTTACAGCCACGTCAGATAATAACCTTGCGGGGCATATTGATCTTAAAACAGTCTATCAGAAGAATGACATGGCGTTGGGTGCGGATTTTTTATATGCGGAAGATACTATCGCGCTGAAAAATATCAAAGGCACTGCGCCCGACATAAGCCTGACAGGGGCTGTTGATTATAACATATCCACCGCTCTGGCTGCAGGGCGGGTGGATGTTTCCGGTCGGAGCAAGGCCACGGTTGTTTTATCGTCAAAAGACGGCCTTCAGGCCGCCGATGTATCGGTCAGCAACTTCTCCGCCGGTGATGTTGTTATCGATACGCTGAAGGCGGGCATTATCGCGCATCCTGCGGCAATACCGGTTTATGCGCTGTCGCTGGAGGCAAAAGGAAAATATCAAAAACCTTTCACTCTGACAGGCACTGCCGATCTGGAAGCAAATTCGGCGGAAACGGCCATCGTCAGGAATATATCGGCGTCTATCAGGCCGCCGAAGGGCGTTATTGATATATCCGGCAGCCTTGCGCGACACGACATCGATCTGGCGATTAAGCCAAAAAACGTTCCGCTCAACGCCTTGCCCGCAGTTGTGCCGGATGTCCTCGGTAAACTGGAAATGTCCGGCACAGTGCAGTTAAAGGGGGCGCCGGATGCGCCGGCTATGACGGCTGTCCTTGATTTCAGCCCGCTGCAGGCGGTCAAAAATATGCCGCCGGTCACGACGCATCTTACAGCCAGCAGCGGCGATGGAAAAGCGACCGTTGATATTATCGCCAAAGGACGGGATATTAAAACGCTACAGGCGCATACCGAATTTCCCTTTGTCCTGTCCCTTTATCCTTTTAGGTATGAGGGCGCAGAAAAAGCGGGGCTGCATGCAAATATTGTCGCCGATATGGAGCTAAAGTCTGTCGCTGCCGCCTTCCTGCCGGAAGGCACGACGCTTGCCGGACGCATGAAGGCCGACATCAGGACCAGCGGTGCGCCGGATAGTCCGGAAATGACAGGTAATGTCTCGCTGGCGGGCGGGAGTTTTTTACATGCAGAAAGCGGCACTTCTTTTAAAGATATTGACATGCATGCGACGCTTGACAAAAAAACGCTTTATATAAAAAGCCTGGAGGCAAAGGATAATAAGAACGGCAGGGTTACCGCGCGTGGAACAGCCGGTATCGGCGAGAAAAATATGCCGGTGGATTTGTCTATACAGGCGAAAAACATCAATCCCTTCCGCCACAGCGACCTGATCGCCGGCATATTTTCCGGCGACGTTGTTTTAAGCGGCGACAGCCATCTTTACAGGATAGGCGGAAAAGTGGAGACAGACCGGCTCGATATAAAAATACCCGAGCGGTTTAATAGCGCTGTTCCCCGGCTCAATATCGTCAGGCACGATGCGCAGGGCCATGTGGCCCCTGATTTTATGAAGAGCGTTAACCTGAATCTCAAGCTTGTCGCTGCCAGGCAGGTTTTTGTGCGCGGCTGGGGGCTGGATGCGGAATTCGGCGGTACCGCCGATGTGAGCGGGACGCTGGCTGAACCTTTGTTCAACGGCACTTTCGACAGCAAGCGGGGCCGTTACGAGGAGTTTGGTAAACTGTTTGATCTCCAGTATGCGCACCTGCGTTTTCAGGGCGCTGTGCCGCCATCGCCTTATCTTGATGTTCTGGCGGAAACAAAAGTGCAGGATATAACGGCGCAGATCAGTCTGACGGGAAACATCGGAAAACCGGAGGTGAAGCTGTCGTCCATTCCTGTTCTGCCGCAGGATGAGGTGCTCTCGCGCATTCTGTTCGGCAAGGATATGACGAAAATCAGCCCGTTTCAGGCCGTGCAGCTGGCCAACACCCTGCAGCGCTTTTCCGGCAAAGGCGGGGGTTTCGAGCCGCTTTCCATGTTCCGCAAAGCGACCGGACTTGATGACCTGCAGATAGAAAGGGATGAAAAAGGCGGAACGACCGTCGGCGCCGGAAAATATATCACGGACAAGGTTTATCTTGAGGCGGAAACGGGCAGCGGGGAGAATAGCGGCGCGGCAAAAGTCAAAATTGATCTCACGCCGCACGTCAAGGCCGAAAGCAAAATAGGCCAGGATAACAAAACCGGCGGCGGCATTTTCTGGCAGTGGGATTATTAGTGAACTCTTTAACTGAAAGCAAAAGAACCAGAAATGGAAAAAACGGAATTGGATCTGGCGTTTAATCTTTTCAACCCAAAAAACTGGGGGAAATACGCCCTGCTTGTTGTTCGTCTTTTTGCAGCCCTGTGGCGCGACATCAGGGAAGGTAACCTGACAATTCACGCGGCGGGGCTGGCTTATATCACGATTGTCACAATCGTGCCCTTGCTGGCCATTTGCTTTTCCGTTCTGAAGGTTTTGGGCATTCATAACCAGATGGAGCCCCTCATTGCAAACTTTCTGGAGCCGCTCGGGGTGCAGGGAAATGATATTGCCGTAAGGATTGTCACGTTTGTCGACAACATAAAAGTAGGGGTGCTGGGTCTCGTCGGCCTTGTCATGCTGGTCTACGGCGTCATGAGCATGATGCGTAAAGTTGAAGCCGCTTTTAACGACATCTGGCGTGTCCGGCAGGAACGCTCGATGGCGCGGCGCCTGCGTGATTATTCAGGCATCCTTTTCGTCGGCCCTCTGTTTATGGCCCTTTCCGTTGTCATGGCGGAAATGTTCAGCAATAAGAATTTTTTTGCGGAAAAGATGGGGATGAACTTTTTAGACGGCCCGCTAAGCCATGCGGCGGGGATAATTCCTTATGTGCTTTTTATATTTGCTTTTACGGCGCTGTATATGTTCATGCCGAATACGCGGGTCAGGTTTATCCCCGCCCTTGCCGCCGGGGTGCTTGCCACGGTGGCGTGGAAGATCATGGGCAAGCTGTTTGGCGTTTTTGTGGTCGGGGCAGGGGGCTACGCCGCCATTTATTCCGCCTTTGCGGCCTTGATGCTGCTGATGATCTGGATTTATCTGGGCTGGCTGATCGCATTGACCGGCGCGGCGATGGCTTATTACATCCAGAACCCGCAGAGCCAGACGATCCCGCACCGCTTCCGCGCCCTGAGCGCCCGTGTGCGGGAAAAGGCGGCGCTGCTTGTGTGCAGTGAAATCGGCCGCGTGTTTTATGCGGGAGAAAAACCGTTGACATTGCATGAGCTTGCGGTCAGGACGGCGCTGCCCCCTATAATTGTCGCTGATATTGCGGAGGCATTGATCGGGGCGGAGATTTTGGCGGTTACAGGAAAAAACTTCCGTTCATATTACACTCCCCGTTGTTCTTTCAATGAAGAAACGGTTGATGGCATGTTTAGAAAACTGCGGGCGGTTGAGGAAGAAGAGGGGATCAGTTTTGGGAGCTTGAAGGCTTCCAAAACGATCGACGAGGCGTTGAAATCCGCCGAAACGCTGGCGCGGCCCGAACTGGCGAAAATGACCCTGAAACAGCTGGCGGATTGAGGCGCCGTGGCATCGGAACGCCGGGCTTGACCAAGGTCAACAATAAAGAAAAAGAAAGTCTGACTCCTGTCAAATCCCCCACAGCAGGTTGGGGGCTATGCTCTAGGCATCACGCCAGAGGAGACAACGACAGGAGTTTTTACAATGTTTCAGCAGGAAGCGCTTATTGATGAAATGGGCAAGCTGCGCAAGTTTGCGCTGCGCCTGACAAAAAACACGCACAATGCAGAAGATCTTCTGCAGTCCACCCTGCTGCGCGCCCTTGAAAAGAAACAGCATTTTCACGACGGCACCAACCTTTTCAGCTGGACATCAAAAATAATGTTCAATCTCTTCGTTACCGGATACCGCCATAAGAAGCGGTTCGATACGCAGTACGACCCGGCGCATTATATCGACCGGATGTCCGTAGGGCCGACTCAGGAGGCGCATGTTGATCTCATTGCGGTAGGAGAGGGGATGGAGCGTTTGAGTCCCGAGCACCGCGAAGCCCTGATGCTTGTCGCTGTTCATGGGATGAGTTACGAAAGTGCTGCTAAAGCGTTGCATATACCCGTCGGCACCGTCCGCTCCCGCCTGTCCCGTGCGCGCAATCATCTGCAAAACGTACTGGCTCCGGTCCCGTACACAATCCCCGTAAGCCTGCCTTCTTCCCCGGCGCAGACCAGATTCGCAGCGTAAAGAAAAATAATATTACTCAGCCGTATCCTTCGAAAACATCACAATGACTCCGCGCTTTTTGAAGTAGGATTGCATCAATTTGCGCCCCTGCCGGTTATTCTGCACAAGGCGGGAAGATTCTACCGTCACACTTTTCTGACCACTCGCTGACATAGCGTCTTTCAGCTGCCGGATGTGGCCATCTATGTCTTCATTGTCATTCTGAAGGGAAGCGTAAATATTTTCCAAGACTTGCTGTGTTGTTAATGCTGTCATGATGATTCTTTTATGAATGAATGGTTATGCAGACAGTTTACAGATAAACTTTTTTTAGACAACTGTTTATCTATCCGGAATTGCGCTATCTTCTGTTTTAAAACTAAACGAGTATTTTATGAGAAATTGTGGGGTCATGCTCTCTGAACGCAAAACCAGAAGTGACACGGATGATTTTCTTCATTTGTTTTTGAATGATGTTCCGATGCTGGATGTGCGGGCGCCTGTGGAATTTGCGCGGGGGTCGTTTCCTTTGGCCGTCAATCTCCCTCTGCTGAACGATGACGAACGTCAGGCCGTTGGCATAGTTTATAAAGAAGAAGGTCAGGAAGCCGCGATCAGACTCGGGCATCAGCTGGTCGGCGGCGACGTCAAGGCCGAACGCCTCCGGCAATGGCAGGCCTTCGCGCAACAGAACCCCGCAGGCTACCTCTTTTGTTTCAGGGGCGGGATGCGCTCCCATGTCGTGCAGGAATGGCTGAAAGACGCCGATATCCGTTATCCGCTTGTCAAAGGCGGCTACAAGGCGATGCGGCGTTTCCTGATCGGGGCGCTGGACGATATCGTCCGGCAGCGGGATTTCATCATCATCAGCGGGCGCACCGGCACCGGCAAAACAACCCTTATCCATCAGCTGCCCCATGCGGTTGATCTGGAAGGCCTCGCGCGCCATCGCGGTTCAAGTTTTGGCAGGAGAATAACCCCGCCGCCCGGCCAGATCGATTTCGAGAACGCCCTCGCTGTCCGGCTGCTGAAGCTGGTTCACAGCACTGAAAAACCGCTGTTCATCGAGGATGAGAGCCGCATGGTGGGCCGTTGCGCCCTGCCGTTGAGCCTGCTTGCCAAAATGAGCGCGTGGCCTGCCGTCATTCTGAAAGAGAGCCTCGAAAACAGGATTTCCGCCGTGCTGAAGGACTACGTGACGGATATGCTCGCGGAGCATCAGGCGGCCTATGGCGATGAGGGGTTTGCCAAATTCGCGGATTTCCTGCGCGACAGCCTGTACCGCATCCGCAAACGGCTGGGCGCCGAGCGGCATAGGGACATTCTGGCGATGATGGAAGCCGCGCTGAGCGCCCATCAGGCGACAGGGGATGAATCCCTGCACCGGCAGTGGATTGAAATTCTCCTGACAGGATATTACGACCCCATGTACGATTATCAGCTCTCCCAGAAAAAAAACCGCACTGTATTCAGGGGAAACAGGGCCGAGGTGCTGGCGTGGTGCTGTCAAGTGAGTTAATGTCTCGATAATATAAGGAGAGCTGAAATGACCACCCCCAAACTCACCGCGCAAACCAAGGCCGGCGGCTGCGCTTCCAAGCTGAGCCCGAAAATTCTGGATCAGGCGCTCTCGCGTATGCCGCGTCAGTCCAATGAAAATGTTCTTGTCGGGTTTGATACGGCGGATGATGCCGGTATATATCGCCTTACGCCGGATCTTGCACTGGTGCAGACGGTCGATTTCTTTTCCCCCATCGTCGATGACCCGTTCACTTTCGGAGCCATTGCGGCGGCTAACGCCGTGAGCGATGTTTATGCCATGGGCGGGCGGGCGGTGACCGCGCTTTCCATCCTTGCCTGGCCCGCGTCGGGGGATATTGATGTGCTCGAACAGATTCTCAAAGGCGGCGCGGCCAAGCTGCAGGAAGCCGATTGCGTTATTCTGGGCGGCCACAGTGTCAACGATCCGGAGATCAAGTTCGGCTATGCAATCACGGGGCTGGTGCATCCGGAGCGTTTCAAGCCCAATGCGGGCGCAAAGGCGGGAGACGTGCTGCTGTTCACGAAAAAAATCGGCACGGGAGTCATCGCGACGGCGTTGAAGCGCAGCATCGCGCAGGCAGCGCATGTGGACGGTGCGATTGCTTCCATGCTCACGCTGAACCGCGCGGCTGCCGAGGCGATGGCTGAATTTGATGTCCACGGTGTGACGGACATCAGCGGCTTCGGTCTGCTCGGGCACGCGCGGGAGATGGCGCTGGCCAGCAAGGTGACGCTCGACATCGATGTTGCAAAAGTACAGTTCATGGACGGTGCTGTGGAATACGCCCGCGCCGGCGCGCTTTCCGGCGGCCTGCACAATAACCGGGATTTTGTAGCTTCCTGCGTCGAGGGAGCTTCGGAATTCGACGACCTTCTCTATGACCCGCAAACCTCCGGCGGCCTGCTGATTTCCCTGCCGGAAGCCGATGCGGCGGGCCTGGAACGGAAGCTGCCGGCGGCCTACAGGGTCGGGAGCGTCCGCGAACGTGGCGCCAAGCCGATACGGCTGCAATAGGCTGTTTTGCCATGCATTAAGTTAAATACGGATAAATACGGATAAATACGGGGCGCTTGTCGTTGTTTATAATTTATAATTTATTCAGCACTTTTTGCTAGATTGGCTAAGCTAAACAATTGATTTTCTTTTAAGAAAAAACTTCCAAGGAAGTATCTGCGCTTATCGTCAAACGTACAGGGATAAAGGCGGGCAATGACAGAGCCGGATGATCACAGGCTGGCGAGAGAGGCTCAGGCGGGGGACCGCCGGTCTTTTGCCGCGCTTGTCGAAAGGCATTACGGGTTCATGTTCAAGGTTGCGTGGCAATGGTGCGGGGTGCGGGAAGATGCGGAGGATATTGCGCAGGAGGCCGCTATAAAACTGGCGCAGCATATCGACGCTTTCAAGTTTGAGTCGGCTTTCACGACATGGCTTTACCGCCTTGTCCTCAATACGGCGAAGGATTATTACAAGGCTAAAAACCGCCGCAATACGCGGGAGCAGCCGATGTTCGAGGATGTGGTCTATGCCTCCGAAGAGCCGTCCCCCGAACAGAAGCTCGAACAGAAAGATATTCTGAAGGCGCTGGCCGGACTGCCCGAGCAATTAAAGGAAACCGTTATCCTCGTTTGCTGGCAGGGTCTGAGCCACAAGGAAGCCGGGGATATCCTCGACTGTCCGGAGGGCACCATATCCTGGCGCGTGCATGAAGCGCGCAAGAAAATTGCCGAATATCTCGATATTCAAAGGGGGGCGAAACATCATGGATGAGCAAAAACTGAAGGATATGCTGGCGCATCTGCATGCTCCCGAACCCGAAGAAACCTCTAAAAATCAGGCACTTAATGGAGCCATGATGGCGTATGACCAAAAAATGCAAAAAAAGACCCAAGGAGTTGCAAACGCAGATCGTCTTACTGGCATCAACAACCTATTCAACAATGTCAGGAGAAATCTCATGCCAAACAAACGTGTTTTATCAGGACTCATGGCTGCCGTCTCGGTCATCGCCTTAACGGGCGTCTTTCTTTCGTATGCAGTTACGCAGAGCGGTCGCGGGAGCGGGACTATTGATCGGGAGACATCCATCATCAGAGCTGCGCAGATGGCGCAGATGCAGGCACAGCCAGCTTACAGGAAGACCTTGGAAGAGGACAATAAACGGCGCGCTGAATATGTCGCACAATCAGGGAGCAGCGCTTTGCCGATACCGATTGCCACCGCCAAGGAAGAGGGCGCAGAGGCATCCCGGATGCCTGCAACACCAAGGGCTGACATGCTTGTGGAAGGAAAGGTGGCAAAAGACAGCGACCGCCTGAAATCCGCAGAAATGGCGCAGAGAGTGCAGGCTCCGGCCTCCAATGTGGTTGCCGGCGCTGTTGCTACCCCCCCTGCCTCCATGAATTTTTCCGCAACGCTTTACAATTTACAGCCTGCTGACAGCATCCAGCCGCAATACTATAAAGACGAAGGCCGTGACAAGTTTCAGGATGTTGAAGAGAACAACGTGAAGTCCGTCGCGGCGGAGCCTGTGTCGACTTTTTCCATCGATGTCGACACATCGTCCTACAGCTTCATGCGCCGTCAGCTGAATAGCGGCGTGTTGCCGCAGAAAGACGCCGTCCGGATCGAGGAAATGGTCAATTATTTCGATTATAACTATGCGCTCCCCGAAAAAGGCGCCGATCCGTTCCAGCCGACGATTGCGGTTTATGACGCGCCGTGGAAGCAGGGCGACAAAATCATCCACGTAGGCATCAAGGGTTATGATATCGATACGAAACCCAGATCGAATCTGGTGTTCCTGATCGACACTTCCGGCTCTATGAATAGTCCGGACAAGCTGCCGCTGCTGATCAATTCATTTAAGCTGATGCTCGACAGCCTCTCGCCGGACGACACGGTCGGGATCGTCGTTTATGCGGGCTCGGCCGGCACCGTTCTGGAGCCGACCAAAGCGGGCGACAAACAAAAAATCATTAATGCGCTGGAACAGCTGCATGCAGGAGGCTCCACCGCCGGCGCCGAGGGCATCCGTCAGGCCTATAGCCTTGCGGAGCAGGCGCTGATCAAAGACGGCAACAACCGCATCATTCTTGCGACCGATGGTGATTTCAACGTCGGCATTACCAACCCCAAGGAATTAAAAGACTTCGTTGAAAGGAAGCGCGATGAGGGCATTTCTCTTTCCGTTCTCGGTTTCGGTCAGGGCAACTATAACGACCAGATGATGCAGACCTTGGCGCAAAACGGCAACGGCAACGCGGCCTATATCGACAACCTGAGCGAGGCCCGCAAGGTGCTGGTGAAGGAAGCAAGCTCAACGCTCTTTACAATCGCCAAAGACGTGAAAATACAGGTCGAGTTCAATCCGGCCATGGTCAGTGAATACCGCCTGATCGGCTATGAAACCCGCCATCTCAACCGCGAGGACTTTAACAATGATAAGGTCGACGCGGGCGAAGTCGGCGCCGGCCATGCCGTCACGGCCATCTATGAAATCACGCCGACTGGCGGCGCGAAAGCGGTGGATGACCTGCGCTACGCGGCCACAAAAGAAAAGGCTGAAGTAAAACCGCAGGCTGATGGCGAATATGCCTTCCTTAAAATCCGCTATAAAGAGCCGAATGGCGATACCAGCAAGCTCATGACCCGTCCCATCACGCCGAACGATGATGTAAAATTCGACAACGCTTCGGACGATGTGCGGTTTGCTTCGGCAGTTGCAGGCTTTGGTCAGCTGCTCAAAGGCAGCAAATATGCCGGTAGCATGACCTATGATAGGGTGATCGACATAGGCAACAATGCCCGGGGCAAGGACGAATTCGGCTATCGCGCGGAATTCGTCAGTCTGGTGCGGCTGGCAAAATCCGCAGCAACCCTGCAACCGCAGAAATAATGAACAGTGCGGCGGGCCGGAATTCCCTTCCGGCCCGCCTGCTTTTTAAGGGGGCGGACATGCTTGATTTTAAAAACAAGATCACCGGCGGATTTGACCTGCTGTTACTGTTCGGGCGCGGCATTAAAAAATTTTCCGGCACAAAAAAAGAAGCCTTGGTGTCAGTTATCCTGCCGCTGGCGCTTTTTCCCTGTAGTCTTGCCTTTAGTTACCTTTACCCGCCCAAGGGCATGGAAGTTGGATACGAATACCCGCAGATTGCGGCCACAATAACGGCACAGTTTATCCTGTCGTTCATTTTTTCAAATGCTCTGGTGATGGGGCTTTCCAGACTGCTAGACAGGGGGGATAAATTCTGGCTGTTTTTTTCCGCCGGTAACTGGGCCTCTGTGGCTCTTTTCATTGTGACCGTTCCCTTTATGATTGCGGCGGCGTCCGGCATTGTCGGGCGGGAGGAAATGGACAGGATATTCGTGCTGGTTTCCTGTTATTCCTATGTTGTGACGGCCTGCATAGCCTGGCGCGCCTTCAGTCTCAACTGGCAGCTGGCGGGCGTCGTCGCGATTGCGACGCTTTTTGTCAATCAGGAATTGTGGCATTTTATCTATTCAATACAGAATATTCCGATACCATGGTGATTGTGGAGAACGGCTTATGAGCAAAATGTTGCGTAATCGCCTGTACTTCTTTCCGGCTTTTTTGCCGCTGATGGAAGTCGTCCCCTGGCTGCTGACGGCTGTGGGGGCGCTTGCGGGCACGGTGGGATTTTCAGTGCAGCACCGCAAAATAGCGGCCTTCGGCATCTTGTGCCTCGTTGCGGCGGGCGTGATATTTTATGCGGCATTGCCGGATAAAGCGGTGCGGAAAGACGGCTCAAAACACACTCCTGCTGCGCTGCTGCCTGTAACCAAGGTTCTTCAGGCGGGAACATCTGCCGCACCGGCTACATCTCTCGATAAATTCACGGATTTGTGGTCGGTCGCGGTGACGCATCAGATACTGGCCGCGCCGGTTGTTTCAAATGGTCTCCTTATTCTGGGCATGTATACAGGAGAGGTGGAAGCGCATGCACTGGATACGGGTAAAATTATGTGGGTTCTATCGCAGCAGGGGCCGATAGCCGCACTGCGCGCACAGGGTAATGTTGCTTATGCGGGAGAAGGGCTTCACCATTTAAAGGCTTCAATGCTGACGGCAATAGCCCTGCCGGAAGGAAAAGCCCTGTGGCAGCGGCAATTTCTGGGGCATATTGAATCTCCGGCAGCTTTTGAGGAGAACGGTAAAAAAATGTGGACAGGCACCGGGCCCGGCGGCCTTTGGGCTCTGGACACAGGCAACGGCGATGTACTGTGGCACAAGGAAATAGGCCATATGGATTCCACGCCGCTTTTAGTGAATGGCGCGGTATACATTGCCGCACAGCCGGACGAGCAGAAACATGAAAGTGTTTTTTATGCGCTGGATGCAAAATCCGGCAACGCCCTCTGGCAAACGCCACTGCCGG
>JAHFPI010000112.1 GCA_023266795.1 Rhodospirillales bacterium | reverse complement strand
CCCCGGTCTATAAGCCATATCTTGCGACTTAGGTTCATAGACTCGGAGTAAAAAGCATTCTATTGATCCGGCGGGTGCAAGCCTTGATCCAGATCAACCGGTAAAAACGGATAGTACATAATCTTTTCGCCAATGTCAGCCTGTTCTTTATCCTCGGTCAGGACAGCCCAGCCGCTGGCTTCAAGGAACGAGGCCACCATGAATGATTGCTGCCCCTGAAGGATTTCCGCCTCCAGAACGGCCTCTTCAGGCCGCGCCCTGAGCCTTGCCCGCAGGAAAAACCTGAACCCCGTTTTGCCCTGCGCCGGACGGCCGGCGATAAGGGCGGTGGCAGGCTTTTCCGCCGCCTGCCCCTGCATCTGCCGCAGAACGGGCACGACAAAAAACCGCAGGCCGCAGGCGGTGGCCATCGGATTGCCCGGCAGCCCGAAAAACAACGGGCCGTTATCCGGCATCCGCGCAAACAGCAAAGGCTTGCCGGGACGCATCTTCAGCTTGTGAAACAGGATTTTAGCGTCCTGCGCCTCCAGAACGGTCCGGACGAAATCATGCGCGCCGGCGGATACCGCGCCGGTGGACAGGATAATATCACACCCGTCTTTAACCGCGCGTTTGAGAAGCCCCCCATAGGCGGCGGGATCATCCCTGACAGTTCCATAGCTGACGACTTCCGCGCCGAGAACTGGCAGCATCGCCCGCAGATAAGGGCCGGTGGAATTATAAATCTGGCCCTGTTCCAGTTTTTGTGAAAGAACATCGACCACTTCCAGCCCTGTCGAAATCACGCCAATTTTGGGACGGCGAAAAACGGATACTTTTGCCGTTCCCACCGTTGCCAGCGCCAGCAAATGCGCGGGGGTTATGCGTGTTCCCGATTTCAGGAGAACCTGCCCTTTATGAATGTCCTGCCCTGCCCTGCGGATGTTATCGCCGGCGGCGGCAGGCGCCGTGAAACAAATATCATTTCCCGCCCGCGTCACCATTTCAACCGGAACGACGGCATCGGCGCCGGCAGGAACGGGCGCCCCCGTCATAATTTCCCAGCACTGGCCAGACAACAGGCCTTTTGACGGCGCAGCATTCCCCGCGACGGCCTGCCCCAGCGAAACAAGCTTAACCGGAAAGCCGCTGGCAATATCCGCCGTACGCACGGCAAAACCATCCATGGCAGAATTGTCGAACGGCTGGTTCTCTATCTCCGCTTTTACAGCTTCGGCGCAGACCCGCCCCGGCGCATCGGCCAGCGCCACAGCCTCCGTCGCCAGAGCACTGGCAGGGCGTGCCGCCAGAATGATTGATAACGCTTCATCATAGGAAATCATCATGTCTCCTGCAGAGTGTCTAAAAAACGACCGCCGCGCTCAAGATCTACATTGCCGAATGAGTCAAAAAAATACGAAATGTCATTTGTATCAATTAAATAAATTGGTGTCGTCATTACATTACCCACATAAATGAAATGTTGCCATATATTACCAGCATGATTGCTGGCGCCACGCGCATAGGAATATCCTTCTCAGGGGCAAGCTTATTCGTCGATACAAATCGGGATATAAAATCAATCATAGCGAAGTACTCTTCTCCTCCGCCCAGATCAAAACCCAACCGACACGCCTCTGAAACCTCGTATATCAACTCAGGCGCCTCGGAACAAAGAGCATCAAATGTTTTTTGAACCATCTCTAGCGTTATAGGGTAGTCATACCCCGGTCTTCGAGGCTGCATATGTATCGGTGGCACCGGAGGCAAAGGATCGTTTGGCCCCTCAACACGCGATTTTTTTAAAGGCCAGAAGTAAAGACGTTCATCTTCAGTAAGTTTATAAAACTCATGAAACCTTCTTGTAAGTTCAAACACCAAATCCATTCTTCCCAACCGGGTTTGGGGAATGAATTTATTTCTTGCGGCCTCCTTGAGGAACCAGTTTCTGATTGCCAATTGATGTTTCATCCCCCAAGCATAAGGCTTATTATTGAGGGCCTCTATCCAGTCTGTCAGTTGTTCGGGCGCCTGTTGAAATAGGTACGCGATTGATTTATCCGTCATTTCCTGACTGCAATATTTTTCACGCACAACTTTTAATTCAGGCGGCGGTTTTTGCAACATGCTTGGCGCATTCGTTTTATCTGTTTTTCCGTTTTCTTTCTGCATCAACTTCCTCCTAACAAAAAAACGCCGCTATCTTCTTTATAAACGGCTGCAATGAATTAATTCTCTTTGCCTAAGACTCACCTAATGGCCAGTTTCTCTTGGTATTGCGGTTACAATAGCCGCTAAAAAGCCCCTTGCACGTAAAATCTGGCGGATCACAGGTTTGCCAGTACCCAAAGCCCCTGTCACTGTAAATATTTTTCAGAATAATTAAGCGCAGCTATAGAGGCAGTGTCTCTCAACCCTTGCTGTCGTAACGGGATATGCCGTTCCAATCGGGCGGGACGCCGTTCGCCAGCAGGTTGCGGGTTTTTTCAAGAAAAAGTTTGGCCGGAAGGTCATCCCCGTGGACGGCCAGAACTTTTTTAAAGAGCGTTTCCGCCGCCGCAAAATCCCGCGCATAATACCGGTCAATCGCCTTGGTGTAATCGGAGAGTGTCGCTTTTTTGAGCTGAATCACCTCCGCGCCGTCCGCATCGCAGACTTCATACAGCGTGACGGCCTCTTTTTTCCCGACCACGCGGGCTTTATCCACAAGCCGGATAAAGTATTTGTCAGGATCGCTTAGTTTGGCCAGAACGGTGTCGCTGATCATCACATTGCTGCCGTAAACTTTTGTCAAACTCTCCAGCCGCGAAGCAAGATTCACCGTATCCGAAATAACCGTGCCGTCCATCCGCTGGTCCTCGCCGATGGTGCCGAGCATCACCTTTCCGGTATGCACGGCCACGCCGATTTTTATGGCCGGATAGCCCGCATCCGGCCTGTGGCTGTTGTATTCGCAAACTTTCTTCTGCATCTCAAGCGCGGCATTGATTGCATCCTCCACGCACCCCGAAAAAAGCGCCATGACCGCATCGCCGATATATTTGTCGATAATGCCGTTATGCGAACGGATTTCCGGCCCCACCTGACTCAGGTATGAATTGATAAAATTAAAATTGTCCTTGGGGCTCATCGCCTCCGATATGGGCGTGAAGTTGCGGATGTCCGAAAAGAGCACCGACATCTCTTTCTGAATCTGGTCGCCCAGATTTACATCGAGTATGCTTTCCTTCTCGAGCAGCCTGAGGAGATCATGCGGGACGAATCTTCCGTAGGCGGTGACGAGGGCTTCAAGGCGGGCGCTGTGATTCTGGATCGTTTCAGCCATGTAGTTGAAGCTGAATCCCAGCCTGCCCACCTCATCATTGGACTTGAGATTGGAGCGTACGGCGAAATCTTTTTCCGCGAAGGAACGCACCAGACTATCAAGCTTGACGATCCCCCTTGTAAACCATGCCCCCATGACAATGGCCGTCATCAGCGCCACAAAAAGAGACAGACTGGCAACTACGATTGATTTGTGCGTCACCTCGGCGAGAGCGGCTCGGACTTCAACGTCAGCCATATCCAGCCCCAGAAGGGCAAGAAGGGTTTTGCCGTCTTTTGCCATGACCGGCGCGTATCCCGAAACGGTATTTATCTTGAATGTCTCGTCGTAGACATACTGGTCTTCGACAACATTTATCTTATCCTGCAAGGCTTTCTGCATGACGGGGAAGGGTTTTATATCCAGATCGGAGTTGAAATGGGAGATCTCATCATCAGCGGTGCCAGTTGTCTTCAGGTTAATGACATCAGCATCCACCAGATATTTGGCATTGCCGGGGTCCTTGGTCGGCGCGACGAGATAGACGTAATGGATAAGCGCTTTATCCGTATCCCGCATAAAATTCAACTGATCTGAAATGATCCGGTACTCTCTGGATTTTTCAACGAAATCTATTTGCTTGGGAGAATGCACGGATTTTTGCCGCCCAATAAGGACGCCTAATACGTCCTTATTTACAAGCTCTGCTCCCATCCGGGTAATGTTGCCGACATTCCGCCGCAACTCCGAAAAGAGCTTATCTTCAAGACTCCGGTAAGCGACGACGCCAAGAACGGCGCTAAAAATAAAGCCGATGCTGAAAAAAGCGAGGGTGATCTTATAGCGGAGGCTAAAAAAGTACTTATTGTTCATAAATGCCCGGCAGAAGTATTTTAATGGGAAGATCCCCTATCAACCTAAATAATTTAAGCATTCGCGCAGGAAAGTCAATGTTCTGCCGGACATGGCCAAACGCTGCCGCACCCCTCATCTGAGATATACGGTTTCAATTTTAAGGATGAGCTTTTCAATGACTTTCAGTTCATGGAGCCAGTCTTCGGGGAATTTCAGTTTTTGCGTGGCGCGGTATTCCAGCAGGCCGCCTCTGGCCGTATTAAGGCTGCTTAGGGCCTTTTCGTACTCATGCAGCTTTACATACGCTTCGCCGAGGTCTTTATGATACAAAAATACCATGATGTTTAAAGGCTTCGCGCGCGCATCCAGCGCGATAATTTCGAGGCAGGCTTCGACGACAAGCGCATATTCCTTGCGATGTTCTGCACCGTTCAGCCTGTCGCGCAACGCTTTTAATTCTGCAACCCGCTTTTTATTGTCGCCCGCCGCCATGCTCCTGTTCCTTCTCCAAGACTATACACTATTATCTTAATGTTTGCGCGGAAATGGCGCTTTTTATTTCAACCACACCTGTTGCGCCATCCATAAAAATCCAGACATCCCCGCTTTGCGCTATCTGCTCGAAAAAATCTGCCCCAAGCCCCGTGATGCATGGCATATTCTGCTCCCGCGCCACTGTGCAGGCATGTGAAAGCGCGCCGCCTTCGGCAAACAAAACCCCCTTGGCAAATGAAAATAGCTCCGTGGTTTCCGGCCGTGCGCGGCGGAAGACGAGAATGACAGCGCCCCTTTCCTGCGCCAGTACCTCCCGTGCAATAGACATGGATGTCACCACAACAACACGCCCTGATACTTCACCCCCGTATATACCCATACCCTTCCAGCCGGCCTCTTTTTTGGGGATGGCGGCACGCTCGACCGTATTTTCCGGCGCGTCCCAAAAATAATCCGGCAGCGGCTGCCGGGACTCTTCATTTTCAGGCCGTGCCGGAAAGAGTTCCCGCCATACCGGAGACAAAGACGTGCGCCGCAGCTGTATGGCCTGAATCTGGGCAAAAGTTTTGCGGTACAGGCGCGGAATTTTTTCCGGGGAGGCCAGCCATTCCGCCATATGCGCCGTTGCGTTTTTATCCAGCCGCATCAGCACCGATTGCAGGGCAATGCCGAGAGCAAGCCCCTCGACAAGCCTCCCATAGGGTGATTGTGGCGAAGGATAGCCCTTATCCAGATGCCGCTGCAAAAAACGTGCGACTTTCCACTGGCTCGCCAGCAGGAAAAATACCCTGCCAAGGCTTTTATCGAGCTGAAGGGTATATTTTTCATCGGACGTGCGCACAGCGCGTATGCTCCCGCCGCTTGTGATGGCGGCCATTGCAGAAGCGTTAAAATAGGGCACATCACAATGCCAATAGATGAGTTTTGGCGATGTTGCATTTTTTAGTCCCAGCGCCTTTACGGCCTTGCCCCACGGCGACTGTAAATCATCTGCCGCAAAAATACGCTCCAGCCGGTTCTTTTCTTCCTCGGTGAAAGAGGAAAAAAGAAGAACTTCGTCGGGCGCTTTCATCCACAGTGTTGTCATTCAAATCCCTGCCAGTCCGCCGTAAGCAAATATACGGTAGGGAACCGCCACATAAACCCTATCGCCCACAAATGCGGGGGATGATGTAGAGCCCTTCGGCACCATGCGCCGCACAACCTCGGCACCGCTGACGGCGTTGCGGATGCTGAAAATTCCATCAAAGGAAACGGAGCCTATCAGCGGGTCTTTCTCCCTCGGCAGCAGCGCCGCAGCCCCCTGAAACTCATTGCCGACCTTTGCCGTCCAGGCGGTTGTTCCATCTGCGGCATGCAGCGCAATCAAATCGCCCGTTTTCAGCGTGAAAAAGACAAGGTCTGCAGAAGGAAGATAACTGCCCGGTTCGACGGCCATGCAGGGAAGGGCCACCTGCCACAGTATTTTCCCGTCAGATGGGGAAATCGCCTCCGCCCAGCCTTTGTCTGTTGTCCGGGGGACGCCGATCTGCCCGTCGCCTGTTGTTGTGAGAATGCGGCTGCCGCTTTTGTCTATAACGGGC
>JAHFPI010000111.1 GCA_023266795.1 Rhodospirillales bacterium | reverse complement strand
CCAGCGCCGCAAAACACGGCCATATGCTCGCCCAATATCGGCTGGGTGAGATATATTTTACCGGCAACGGCGGTACGCCCGATTATCCGCAGGCAAAAAAGTGGTTTCTGGGCGCAGCCCTGCAGGGCCACGGGCTTTCCCAGCTCAGGCTGGCGTTTCTTCAAGCCGAGGGCCATTTTACAGGCTTAAAAACGGATTATAAAGAAGCGGAGAAATGGTTTCTGAAGGCTGCGCAGCAGAATGCCGGCGATGCGCAATTCCGTCTGGGCAATTTCTACCACAACTATAAAAATCCCCCCGACCTGCAAAATGCCGTCCTCTGGCTGACGCGGGCGGCGGAAGGGGGACATCGTGTCGCCATGTTTGATCTTGCCCGTATGCTTAAAAATGGCCAAGGCACTCCTAAAAATTCCGTACAGGCGCTATTCTGGATGAAAAAAGCAGCGGACCTTGACCTGTTGCCCGCGCAAATGATTTTAAGCGAGATGTATGCCGCAGGAGACGGGGTCGATAAAGATCCGATGCAATCACTCGTCTGGACGCTCAAAGTGGCGATCAAACCAACTGCCCCCCCTTTCTGGATCGACAAGGCCGGAGATATTTTCTTTGACGGCTGGGAAGGCATACCCAAAAATTATCCACAGGCCATGAACCTTTATATGCGGGCCGCCGCCAAGAGCGACCCGCACGCGCTTACGCGCATCGGTCAAATGTATATGGAGGGGATGGGCGTCCCGGCAGATCAGGAAAAAGCGCGTGAATACCTGAACAAAGCCGTCGCTCAGGGAAGCCCTGAAGCCGGCAGCCTTCTTGCCAAAAAAGATCCCGCCAGCCCCGCCCTCAAAAAGTAACTTTTTCCTTTAAAATTTCATATTTATCACATAGATAGAACTATATCGTTGACATGCTTTATGTAATGTATATATAACATACTGTCAAAACCCTGCCCGAAAAAGGAAAACACCCTTGGACGATACATCCAGTGCGCCCCTTGAAATGATAAAAGCCGCAGAACACGGCGATGTGGAGGCTGTAAAAACTCTCCTGCGGCAAGATGCTGCCGTTTCGCTCAAAACCGGTGCGCTGCTTCTGGCTGCAATGAACGGACACGCGGAGATCGTGCGCCTGCTGATCAATAACGGCGCTGACATAGCAGATGACGCAGGTAGCGTCGCAATGGTACTGGCGGTAATGAACGATCATGCGGATATCGTGATTTTATTAATAGAAAAAGGCGTTGATATCGATGGCAGGAGCGAGATTGATGGCGGCAATACCGCCCTGATCCGCGCAGCGATCAGCGATCGTGTGGAAATTGCCCGCCTGCTGCTTGAACACGGCGCCGACCTTGATATAACCGGCAGCAGTGGCAATACCGCACTGGCCTGCGCGGTGGAACGGGGCTATCCGGAGATGGCGCAGCTGCTGCAAGACGAGACTGACCGCCGCGCCGAACAGAAGGCCGTGGCCGCAGCGGCTGAAGAGCAACAGATGCTCCACACTACCGCCACCCTGAAGCAGCAGCGCCTGAAAGAAATGTCACAACGGCTCAAGCCCAAGTTCGGACCTGCCCCATGACAGAAAGTACGCCTTTAGACGAACGGATCATCGAAGCCGCTAAAACAGGCGCAGTGGAAACCCTGAAGGCCATTCTGGAGCAGGAAAATATAGATGTCGCAGGATTTACCCATGCCCGCGCCCTCTTCTCCGGTCAGGTTCTGGCGGCGCAGAATAACCATGCGGATATTATACGCTTCCTGCTTGATAAGGGAGCCGACTTTTACGAGTTTGTACTGCTCACGGCAGCGGAATATGGCAGCGTAGAAACCGCTTCCCTGCTAATTGATAAAGGCGCAGACGTTAATCAAAAGGATTACTCGGGCAATACCGCGCTGATGTGGGCGGCACGCAATGGTCATACGGAAGTTGCCCGCCTGCTGCTCGACAAAGGCGCCAGCCCCGATGGAAAAGAGATCATGATCGGCGATACCGCGCTAACGCTGGCCGTAAAAAAAGACAATATGGAACTGGCGCGCCTGCTGATCAAGCATGGCGCTGACGTTAACGAAAGTGATTGCACCGGCTCCACGCCGCTGATCTGGGCGGCATGGAACGGCGGCATGGAGACTGCCCGCCTGCTGATCGAGCATGACGCCGACACCGCCAAGAAGGACAATGAAGGTAATACGGCGCTGGCTTGGGCAGAAAAGAGGGACCACCCGGAAATCGCCGTGATGCTGCAGGAGGATTCCTCACGCCGCGTCAGGGAAAAAGCCGCTGAAAATGAAGCCCGTCTCCATGCTGCCGCTGCCCTGAAACAACAGCGCCTGAAAGAGATGACACAGCGGCTTAAGCCGAAATTCGGGTCTGCTCCATGAAAAAAAGACAGTCGTCCCTGCGCAGCACATTTGATACGGCCCTGAAACCCGCCTCCGGCAGGCTGACAGACGCTGCGAAGAACGGTGATCTGGCCGCTGTGAGAAGCCTGCTGAGACGAGGCGCCTCCGTCAATACAATGAGCCCGCAGGGCAATACTCCCCTGATTCTGGCGGTTTGGCACGGCCATACAGAGATTGTGCGGCTGCTGATTGAGAAGGGCGCCGATCTCAATAAAAAGAGCGCCTCCGGCGCCACCGCCCTGCTCGCAGCCGTACGCTACAGCCGTACGGAAATCGTGCGCCTGCTGATCGACAAAGGCGCTGCCCTCGATGAAAAAACCCCGCAGGGGACGACCGCCCTCGCCCTCGCTCTAAAACAGGCGAACCCGGAGGTTATCCGGATGCTGCAGGAAGCCGCCGACATCCGGCAGCAACAGGCCGAAAAAAGCACTCAGGCCCTGAAACGGCAGCGCCTGAAAGAGCTGGCGCAGCAGCAGCACAAACCGAAACTCGGGCCCGCTCCATGACAAACGAAAACGCCCTGGATAAAACATTCAATACAGCCGCTCAACCCGCTTCCGATGCGCTGATCGATGCCGTAAAAGAGGGCAATATAAAAGCGGTAAAGGCATTGCGGGGGCAACCGGCTCTCCTCAACAAAAAGGATGAGCTTGGTAACACCTCGCTGATCTGGGCGGCAATTAACGGCCATACGGAGATCGCGCGCCTGCTGATTGACGGAGGCGCTGCCGTCAATAAAAGGGATAACGAAGGCTTTACCGCGCTGATTCAGGCGGTGATCGGCGGCCATATGGAGATTATGCGCGCCCTGATCGACAAGGGCGCCAATATCAATGAGAACACCATATACGGGGATACGGCCCTGATCTGGGCGACAGAGTACGACCGTATAGAGGCTGTACGCCTGCTGATCGACAAGGGTGTTGATATTGACCACCAGAACGATGAAGGCGAAACGGCGCTGGAATCGGCAGTGAAAAGCGGACATCAGGAAATCGAACAGATGTTAAGGGACGCACCCGAAGACCGGAGGCGGGCGGCCGCAGAACAAGCCAAAGCCGCAGCAGATGAAGCGGAAAACCTCATTCACACCACCGCCGCCCAAAAGCGGCAGTACCTGAGAGAGCTGGCGCAACAACACAGGCCTAAGCTCGCCGGTCCTTAAAAAAATCCTTCAGAACCTCCGCACAGGCCTGCTCATGGATGCCGCCATAGACTTCCGGCCTGTGGTGGCAGGTGGCGTGGCTGAAAATCTTCGGGCCGTGATCGATGCCGCCGCCCTTGGTGTCATAGGCCCCGAAATAAACGCGGCGGATACGGGCGAAGGAGATCGCCGTCGCGCACATCGGACAGGGTTCCAGCGTCACATACAAGTCGCATTCCGTCAGGCGCGGCGTACCCTTTAAGGCGCAGGCGCGCTGCAAAACGATCATTTCCGCATGGGCGACAGGATTATTCTCCGCCTCCGTCGCGTTACCGGCACGGGCGATTATCTGGCCGCTGGCGCTGTCCACGACCACGGCACCGACAGGAATTTCTCCCCGCGCTGCCGCAGCTCTGGCTTCGGTCAGGGCTTGTAGCATATAATCGTTCTTATCATCGTGATTCATAAAGGCGGGTATATCACAAACATGGCCGGAAGTGAGGCAGAAAAAGGGGAGCGAATTGCTAAACGGCTGGCGCGGGCGGGGGTTTGCTCCCGCCGCGAGGCTGAACGGCTGATCGGCGCGGGGCGCGTAACGCTGAATGGGAAAATTCTGGAAACACCGGCGGTCAACGTATCAAAGGATGATCACATTCTGGTCGACGGCAAACCGGTGGCGAAAAAAGAACCGGCGCGGCTCTGGCGCTATCATAAGCCCGCAGGACTGGTCACCTCGCACAGCGACGAAAAAGGCCGCGCGACGATTTTCGAGCATCTGCCAAAGAACCTGCCGCGCGTCATCTCCGTCGGACGGCTGGATCTGAACAGCGAAGGCTTGCTGCTGCTCACCAACGACGGGGAACTATCGCGCTATATGGAGATGCCCGCCACAGGCTGGGTGCGCAAATACCGCGTCCGCGCTTTTGGCAGGGTGACGCAGGAACAGCTTGATGAACTCAGGCAGGGCACCCGCATCGACGGCATCTCCTACGGTGCGATTGAAGCGGTGATGGAACCGTCATCCGGCGCCAATGTCTGGATCGACGTTTCCCTGAAGGAGGGCAAGAACCGTGAAATCCGCCGCGTGCTCGATTCGCTGAGCCTGACGGTCAACCGTCTCATCCGCACTGCCTACGGCCCTTTCACCCTCGGCTCCCTGCCCGTCGGCGCGGTAGAGGAAGTCGGCGCCAAAGAATTCCGGCAGGTTTTCGGGGAGAGTTTTATTTAGGCGGTTTTGGCAGCGACGCCGAAGAGTTAGCGGCAATTTGCCCATCAAGGTTGCCTTTTACTTTCGAGATACGGTTCATCAAAATTGTCAATGGCCGCAAATTTTTATCTTTCGGCGGGTGCACATACGTAATCCAGGCAGCGCAAGCCCATATCTGGGCATCTTTGAGAGTTATCTTGTTACCCGTCTGTCCCGAATACTCCTTGCAGATCATACCTACAAAATCCTCTTTGTAGAAATTTAACAAATAGGCACAATTTGCCACCGGTGGGAGAACGCGGCAAAGGCCGAAATCAATAACTGAACTGAGACGTTTGCTGACCGGATCATACAAAATATTGCCTGGCTGCAAGTCGCCATGTGATACACCCAATGGCATTTGGCTATATTCTTTTTTATACTTTGATGTGAAAGCGACCCCAATCTGACGGCAAAAATCAAGATTATCTCCCAGCGCATTTGCGACATCGGGATTGTTCAATGCCTTTTGCAGCATCTCCGGCGTTGTTTCTTCTCCCGCCAAAGCATGCCCCGTGAAGCCCAGCGCTTTTGCATCTTCTGTCGTAATCGCGCGGGACAGTTTGGCCATAAATTCGGCAATGTCTTTTGCCACCTGCCGTTTTTCCCGCTCTGTCATCATGTCGATGGCAGCTTGGTCAAGTTTTATGCCCTTCACGCGTGTCATACCAAAAAACACCGCGTCTTGTCCTTTACAGGTTGCCTCTGCTACCGGCAATTCCTTACCCTGTAGATACCGTAGAATGGTATATTCATGCCCGATGGCGAGGACAAGAGACTCCAAATAAGCGACATCCCGGCTATCGGTGCGCGCAGTCTTAAAAACTTCATTGCCGATGATGACGGTATGTGCAGAATAACCCTGCTCGGGGAAATAGGCTGGTTTCCCCCGAAGATCAGGACGTTCCCTGAGTATCGCGTCAAGACACTCACGATCAGTCTTCCCTGTAGGTTTCGCACTGGCACTTTTGAAAGAATTCTTCATGTTATAGATATGCTAACATGATATCCATAAAATATCCACTGACTGTCAATTTTCTCAATTATATCAATCCCGGTTGCCAATCGTCACATCATGCAGGCGGCGGGCGATGGCCAGCCACATCGGGCTGATCATCAGGGAGAGCGCGATGACGGCGATCATCAGGCGGTAGCCGTCCTCGGTGATCACATGAGCCGCCAGCCCTGCCGCGATGACGATGAACGAAAACTCCCCGATCTGCGCCATCACCACGCCGCTGTGAAAAGCCCGGTTCCACGGCTTGCCCAGAAAATGCAGGATCAGCACATTGACGATGGTTTTCAGAACCGTCACGATCGAGAGAACAATCAGCACGTTCTGCCAGTTCTGGATGATAAAGTTAACATCGATCAGCAGCCCGATCGACAGGAAAAACACCATGAGCAGGATCGTCTGGATCGGCTCCACCGCCGTATGCAGCGCGGCGCGGACA
>JAHFPI010000110.1 GCA_023266795.1 Rhodospirillales bacterium | reverse complement strand
CGACGGCTCTCGCCTTGCCGGGCGTGATGAGCCGGAAATGGCTTTTCTTTGGCGTCAGCAGGTTGTTGCTCACGAGGAAAAGCCGGCCCTTATACATTTTGGCCAGCGCGTCCCTTTCAGATGAAACATTAAACCGCTGCTTGCGGCCCAGCAAAACTGTTGCGCCGAAGGAAGCAAATTTTCTGAGGGCGGAAAGGCGCTTGCCGTCGCGCATCTTCTCCCGGCCTTCGTAAAACTTCGGCATATTGCGGTCGATAACGAGGCCGCAAAGGAAATGCCTGTCGTTCACCTGACCAACGTCTATTTTACAAAGCGCGCTTGATTTATACTGCGCCGCTGCCTCGTTGAAATCGGCTGAGAAACCCAGCTGGCGGGCGAAAAGATTCTGCGTGCCGAGCGGAAGAACACCCAGCGTGATGTCGTCCCGGCCAAGAACCTGTTCCGCCGCCGTCACAAAGGTGCCGTCGCCGCCGCCGATCACAAGCACGCGATTGCCGCCCGCATGTTGTTCCGCCCAATTGCGCACTGAGGAAGCAATATCTTTTCCTTCGATAAAGACGACATCGCCGAGACTGTCGCCGAAAGCCGCTGTCAGACCCTCTAGCACCTTATCCTCGCCCATTTTCAGCACGGTACCGGAACGATGGTTGATGAGAATGTCGAATTGAATGGGAGTTCGCGTCATGCTTTCATTCCTGCTGCGACGAATTGGTAGACATAATTATACACCCAGAGATTTCTGTCAATAGCTTGCTAAATGCTGTGCCTCAAACCCTAACTCCATAATTATGGATAAAACAAGCTTGCTTTAAGGTTTGAAACCTCCTATAACCAAGGCACTGAGTACCGTCGGAGTGTAGCGCAGTCCGGTAGCGCGCCTGTTTTGGGAGCAGGATGTCGCAGGTTCAAATCCTGCCACTCCGACCACTTTTTTTTAAGAGAGGTGATCAGAGTCATGAAAGTCAAAATTTACAAACCATCCAAAAATGCCATGCAATCCGGCCAAGCCAATTCGGCGAAGTGGCTTCTGGAGTATGAGCTGGCAACGCCGCGCCGTCCGGAGCCGCTGATGGGCTGGATAGCGGCGAATGATACGCTGAATCAGGTACGGATGAAGTTTGACAGCAAGGGAGCGGCCATCGCTTTCGCTGAAAAAGAGGGCTGGGAATACGCGGTGAACGAAGCGCATGCCCGCAAGGTGAAGCCGCAGAATTATATCGATAACTTCAAGTACCGCCCGTCCGAGGAATAAGCGGCTACAAGCCCATCTTCGCAAAAGCCGTTACGAGGCTTTTTTGCCGTTCTTCAACGAGTCCCCCTGAAACGCGTGATGCCGTATTTTCAAGGCTGCGCAGGTCCGGCGCTGTGTTTTGCAGGTGTAAGGGCTCTGTCTCCGTGCGGCCCACCGTCGAAAAATAATCCAGAAACTTCCAGTTGCCGCCATAAACATTTTCGCTGACGCGCATCCATACGTTCGGGATTCCGAACGCATCCGCCGTAATAAGCCCGTGCAGGCTGGAGGAAATGATAAAATCGCAGGCGCGTATTTTTCCGGCAACGGCTAAAACGTCAGGATCCGCCAGATCAATAATGCAGGAGCGGCCGGCGTTTTTGTGCATATCCTGAATGACATCCACTTTGCGGTCGATCACATGCGGAATAATTCCCCAGCGGTATTTCTTTTCCGCTTTTATATCCAGGCTGCCCACCAAAAGCCCGGGGTCGCCCAGCGCGACGGAATCATCCAGTTTCATGGCGTCGCGGGTCAGGTTTCCCCGGACGGCGGCGATGGCAAGCCGGTCGCGCCCCTGCAGCAGCGTATCCGGCGCAAAAGACCCCGTTCCCCAGATGCGGATTTTGTCAAACCTGAGCCGCAGCAGCCGCTTCCATTCCCGCGCGATAATCTTATCAAGGAGGCTGCCGATGGCGGCGACATCGCAGGCATTGATGTTTGCATAGGCAACGTCTTTTCCCGACAGGTGCCGCACAATAACCGGAGAAATGCTGTCGCCGAAGTTAACTTCGTTTCTGTTGCCGCCCGACCAGTATAAACGGATAGCCATCAGCGATGCCTCCGTTTCGGACGCATATCGCGCGGCCAGGCCATCCAGTAGGCGGCGCGCTTGCCGATGAGTTCGGAAAATTTCAGCCACGCGCGGGTCAGGGGATAAACCGCTTTTTGCCAGCCGGAGAGATGAGGCGTTTTGTCGAACCGCTGGACGTAACCGATCGTCGATTCAACAACCATATCCGCCGATACGGGGGACGGTCTGAGAACGAATGTTTCAAGCCCCGTCTTCCAGACGTAGCCGTGGAGGATATCCACCGGGAGCATATTTTTTTGCATATGCCGCAACAATCGCCGCGCCGCGTTTTGAGTAAGCATGTAGCCGTAGGCGCCGCCCGACGTTGCCGGAATGCGGGCTAAAACATAAGGTTTGCAGGGCAGGGGGGAAACAACGCGGCCTATGTTCTGCACTTTGTCCTGCGCCAGAAAACGGATGACGTCCCATGCGACAGGGGCGCCGAGGATGGCGCGGATAACTTCCGGAAAGGCGGGGTCGATAAAAACATCATCCTCAAGGATAATGGCGTGCGCGATATTGCGGTCAACCATCTGCTGATAGACCGCCTTGTGCGACAGCAGGCAGCCTATTTCACCCGGCGTCAGGTCGCGCCCGAAAAAAAGCCGCCGCCGTGTTTTCGCGTAGGAAGGGATTTTGTCAATCTCGCTTCAAAAAAGCTGTAATCAACATGCAGCGGGTCGAGGCGTGCAGCCATGGCCGCGCGCCTGTCAACCGACCTTTTCAGGTTGATGACAAAGACGGGCGGAAATGCGGCAGCGGGTGGCATATCGTAAAAGTCCTTTAACTTTTCCAGTTCTTTAATAACTGCGGGAAGCTGCGGAGTCAATGGCAGTGCGCCGGAGCCTATCCCTATTGACTTTATTCGCGTGGTCGGCTTAAATTACAGACAGTAAAAAACCGGAAGAAGTAAAAATGCCGTCACACAAATTAAAATTTGCCGTAGCCGTTTTGTCCATCATCATGGTGACAGGCGCGGCAGCGGGGAACAATGCCCGGGCGTCCGAACAGGATGAGGCGGTCAAGCAGCTCAATCTGGGGAATGCCTATCATAAGGGTATCGGCGTCGAGAAAGACGAGCGGGAAGCGGTTATCCTGTGGCGCGCGGCTGCGGATAAGGGTAATGCAAGCGCGCAAAATAATCTGGGCAATGCTTATTATAAGGGCGTCGGTGTAGAGGAAAACCACGAAGAGGCGGCCAAGTGGTTTATCGTGGCTGCCGAGCAGGGCAATGCGATCGCGCAGCGCAATCTGGGCATCCTTTATCACGACGGCGAGGGTGTCGACAAGGATGACGCGGAGGCCTTCCGCTGGTGGCGCAAGTCCGCCGAGCAGGGGGATCATCAGGCGAAACAGCTTTTGATGAAGTATGCGAAGTAAATCGCGGCGGGATTTCCGCATCTCATCGGGAGTATCCGAGGCGAAAAATCGCCTTAAAAAACTCCTGAATAAAGCCCCTATACAAATTCTCCTAGCTTACTTGGGGAGCTGCTTTCTTGGGGGGGTCATCTTGGCTGGTATGATTGCGGCCTATTGGCCACACAACTTAATTAAGCCAATGACAATTGGTGATCGGATTTCACTTGGATTAGCTATGATTAAATTAATTCTAGTGGCCCCTTTCTACGGGCTATTAGCCTTGGCAATTCCATTTCTTGGGGGTTCGTTAGTAATCATGAGGTGGATTAAGGAAGGCCATATATATCTGAGCTTTTTAGATATTCTAACCTTACTAATACCTGTGCTGTGTTTGTTAGGCTTGGTGATCGTACACAAACAGCTAGAAAAAATTGCGGTGCGAGTCGCCTTATTTGGCGCATTATTTCTTCTCTGGGAATACTGTGGATTTACCTTGTTGGCCTCCATGGGATAGGGGGGCGGGGATTTTTAATTCTGTATGCCTTCGGAGCAGGAATGGCTTCTGCGGTACGGTTAAATGAGTTTCTCTTTCTTCCTAAGCTATTAATCTTGGGATGCGTGTTCGTAGCTAAACGCCTTTATTAGGAAGGGGGGAATGTCTTCATCTTTCGTGCCGTTGGAGGTTGAGGTTTCGCCTGTGGTGTTGCAACGTCATTCAAAATATTGAGAGGGGGCCTAGCCCACATCTGCACTTCGATATAGTTCTGGCCCTTTTCGTATATGCCGGGTACGCCATACTTCTCTACGACTTTCTTCATCTGCACTGCATTAAAAACGGTCCCATGCAGGGAATCAGGTATAGCGGTGGTGGGCTTTCCCGGAGGCGCTGCGGGGCTTGCCTTCGGGGAATTATTAAAGCTGTCGCCGTAAGTAAAAGAGCAACAGGAAAGATCAATATTTTCTGCCGGAATGGATATAACTTTGCGACCGGGCGCGCTGGTTTCAGGTTCTGCTGTAAGCGTAAAATAGATGGGATGTTCTTTCTTGATTTCGACGCCGACAGCTTTGGCACTTTCACGCGCCCAGTCTTCAACACCTACGCGCGCATCGATATAAGCAATTTGCTGGTCCGCTTCCTCCACCGCACCGCCGACACGGCGATTGGGGGTAACTCTCTTACAAAGAGCCGCAGCTTCCTCCCGAACCAAATCCATGACTGTCTGAAAAGGATTACCATCCTGCGTGTAAACTCTTGTCAGATAATAGCCTTTTAGCGGATTTTCACTCATAGCCGCCATCCTCGCACATGTCCCTTAAACAGATTTATATTTTCAGGCTAGTAGGGCTATTCTGCTGAAAGCTCGGACCATTTTTTGATTCTTTTAACTTAGACGCTTGCTGGCTTTTTGCTTCATCAATTAGAAGCTGAGCGGCATGTTTATACGGCAAGCCCCTTCGTCTTGTTGTTTCGCTACCAGTATTAGCAAAGCTATCTTGTATCGCTCGACAAAATTTTATGGGGCTTGCAGTATTTGCTACTCTGCGAAGATCTGCCTGATCTGCATCAAAATCGCGTTTTGCCGCGTCGGCGGCATGAAAATAATAACTACCCATATAGACAGATAGTTTATTCTTGTCTCCGGGATCGTATGCCGCATCAAATAGTTGCGCTGCTCTATCAACAACTTGCTTGGGGGTAACGCCGTGATCGAAAATGGCCTCAGCAACAGCTACTACGGGGTTGGCGGGATCTTTAGATAGCTCCGCCCGCTGACGTTTCAAGTGATACTCGGAAATCTTGTCGCGAGCGTGAGTAAATTGATCTTTTAATTTTCCCATAACATTGCCCATGTAGTTAATATAATTCGATTTAGCCCACTATATCATACTATGTATTACCATATTATTAACGCTAATACAAATATAGCTCGGCTGGAGCTTTAAGGCTGTCATCGGCATGTAGGATATTTGAAGCCTAATTAACCCTAATTGCGTCAGCCTGTAAAATCCGCTACAACTAACCTGAATGTTGATAAAAAGTTTAACGCCCCTTAAAAAATATCACTAACTTATTGATATTACTCAGTGTGCCCGTAGCTCAGCTGGATAGAGCAGGTGCCTTCTAAGCATCAGGTCGGGGGTTCGACTCCCTCCGGGCACGCCAATTTCCTCATGACACGCCCGTATTGTTAAGAAACAGTTAATGGTTTCCTTGGCTGGTTATTCATTATGGCATTTTTATGGTATAATGGATGTGTAGGTGTCGAACTGTGGGAGGGGGGGACACATGCTTGCGACTGTCAGCGTATTGACGAGCGTTTTGAACGCCTCGCGCCTGTTAACGGGCGTGGGGGACGGTAAGGTTTCCGTACCGCTGCAGACGGAGCCGTCGGTTCTGACGCCGCCGTCCCTCAACCAGAATGCCTTTGACATCGCGTATATTTTTTCTCCTCCGGGAAATCTCGGATTGTTGTCGCGTCCGGTAGCCAATGTGCTCCTGCTGACGCAGGCAAGCGGGAGTCCTTCCCCTGTTTCGCAGCAGAGTCAGGGGAGCAGCCGCGATGTTGTGTCATCTTCTGCCGGCATACTTGCGGGCGGCGCCAATAATTTCAGCATACAGAATTTCAGTCCCCAGAATTTCAGCTCCCAGTATTTTGATACGCAATCCGGGAAGAATAATTTTGGCCACGCGATTTCCGCTTTTACAAAGACGGCGGGGCTATCGTCCCGTGCCGATTTCGTGCACAGCTTCAATACCCACGTATAGCACGATCTTTTTTATGCACAGCAAACCAGCGCTTTGAATCCGTTTTCCT
>JAHFPI010000008.1:12742-21706 GCA_023266795.1 Rhodospirillales bacterium | reverse complement strand
GAATGTGCTGGTGCTCGGCGCGCGGTTAACCGGTATCGAGGTCGTGCTGGAATGCATACCGGCATTTTTAAATACAAAATTTGAAGGGGGCCGTCATGCAGAACGCGTTAAAAAACTTGGGAAGTGCTAACCCATTTTTCACGGGTGAACTGGAGCAGGCCGATCCGGAAATTTTTTCCGCGATTCAAAAAGAGCTTACACGCCAGCAGAACCAGATCGAGCTGATCGCTTCCGAAAATATCGTTTCCCGCGCCGTCCTGCAGGCGCAGGGCAGCGTGCTGACCAATAAATATGCCGAAGGCTATCCCGGCAAGCGCTATTACGGCGGCTGCGAATTCGTGGATGTCTCCGAGCAGCTGGCGATTGACCGTGTCTGCAAGCTGTTCGGCGTAAAATTCGCCAACGTGCAGCCCCATTCCGGCGCGCAGGCCAATCAGGCGGTGCTGCTGGCGCTGCTCCAACCGGGGGACACGATTTTGGGTCAGGCGCTGGCCTCGGGCGGACACCTGACGCACGGCGCCAAGCCGAATATGTCCGGTAAATGGTTCAATGCCGTGCAATACGGCGTCCGCAAGGAAGACGCGCTGATCGATTATGATGAAGTCGATAAACTTGCCTGCGAACATAAACCAAAACTGATTATCGCCGGCGCTTCGGCCTATCCGCGCCAGATCGATTTCGCGCGTTTCCGCAGGATCGCCGATGAAGTGGGCGCGTATCTGATGGTCGATATGGCGCATTATGCGGGGCTGGTCGCGGCGGGCATCTATCAAAGCCCGATTCCACACGCGCACATCACGACCTCCACCACGCATAAAACCCTGCGCGGGCCGCGCGGCGGGATTATCCTGACCAATGACGAGGAGCTGCACAAAAAAATCAATTCCGCCGTTTTCCCCGGTTTGCAGGGCGGCCCTCTGGAGCATGTGATTGCGGCGAAGGCGGTAGCTTTCGGAGAGGCATTGCAGCCGTCATTTAAAGTTTATGCCAAGGCTGTGCTGGATAACGCCCGCATTCTGGCGGCGACGCTGAAAAAAGGCGGGCTGGATATTGTTTCCGACGGGACGGATTGCCATCTGGTGCTGGTCGACCTGCGCCCGAAGAATCTGACCGGCCGCGTCGTGGAAGTCAGCCTTGAACGCGCGCTCATGACCTGCAACAAAAACGCTATTCCGTTCGATCCTGAAAAACCGATGGTGACTTCCGGCGTGCGCCTCGGCAGTCCGGCGGCGACGACGCGCGGTTTCGGCGTCAGGGAATTCGAGCAGGTCGGGCAGTATATCGTCGAGGTGCTGGACGGCCTTGCCAAAAACGGCGCCGACAACAATACCGCCGTCGAAAAATCAGTGGCGGAGCGCGTTCTGAAGCTCTGCCGGCAATTTCCGATTTATTCTCTGGAGTAATCACAATGAAATGCCCTTTTTGCGGACATGAAGATACGCAGGTCAAAGACTCCCGCCCGAGCGAGGATAGTGTCGCCATCCGCCGCCGCCGGGAATGCACACATTGCGACGCGCGTTTCACCACTTTCGAGCGGGTGCAGCTGCGCGAGCTGACGGTGGTTAAGAATGACGGCCGCCGCGAACCTTTCGAGCGCGACAAGCTGGCGCGCTCCCTGAAACTGGCGCTGCAAAAGCGCCCGGTTGATGCCGAAACGGTGGAGCGCGCGGTAAGCGAGATTGTACGCCATCTTGAAGTGCTGGGGGATGCCGATATTCCCACCCAGACGATCGGCGAATTCGCGATGAAGGCGCTTTCCGAGCTCGACCCCGTCGCCTATGTCCGCTATGCTTCCGTCTACAAGAACTTTCACGAAGTGAACGACTTCAACGCCTTTCTCGAAAAAAATTACAAGAAAGCCTGATATGACCGAAAAGAAGAAACCGGCCAGAAGAGTTGGTCTCGGTCGCGCACCGGAAAAGCGTGTCGTGAAAAAGACCGCCGGTTCCGCCAAGGCGCAAAAGACGGCGGCGCGGCTGGCGGCGGTGCAGGTGCTGTACCAGATGCGCCTCAACAATCAGGAGGCGAAATCGGCGGTGCGCGAGTTTATCGATACGCGCATCGGTTTTGACCTTGACGGCGACCTGTTTGTTCCCGCCGACGCGGAGCTTCTCGAGGAAATCGTCATGGGCGTGACCAAACGCTGGACGGATATTGATGTGATCGTCAGCAAGGCACTCGCCGACGGCAAAAAAGGCGAGGTGGAAACCCTGCTGGAATCGATCCTGCGCGCCGGAACCTACGAGTTGATGGCGCACGGGAAGGTCGATGCCGGTATCATCATCAACGATTATCTCAACGTCACCACCGGCTTTTACGACGGCAAAGAGCCGAAGATCGTCAACGCCATCCTCGATAAAATCGCCAAGTCGGTAAGGGATTAACCCGCCAGCCGCTTGAACCCTTCCGCCAAATCTGTTTTCAGGTCGTCTATATCTTCGAAGCCGATGTGCAGGCGGAGGAAAAAACCGGGTTCCGTTACGGGGATGGCGGTGCGGTTGGATTGGGGCTGCTGGGGGAAGCAGAGCGATTCATAGCCGCCCCAGCTTGCGCCCATGTGGAATATCTTGAAGCCATCCAGCATACGGGCGACTTTCTTTTTGTCGCCTTCCTTCAGGACAATGCCGAACGTGCCGGAAGAGCCCTTGAAATATTTTTTCCAGTTGTCGTGCCCGGGGCAGGCGGCGAGCGCCGGATGCATCACGCGGCTGACGGCGGGCTGTTTTTCCAGCCATTGGGCCATCTCCAGCGCGCGGGACTGGTGTTCCTTCAGGCGGACTTCAAGCGTGCGCAGGCCGCGCAGCCCCAGATACAGCTCTTCCGATCCGGCGCAGAGGCCGAGCTGGAGGGCGGTTTTTTTCAGCAGGGGGTAGCTGTCGGCAGTGCCCGAGGCCACGCCGAGTATCACATCCGAGTGGCCGCAAATATATTTAGTGGCTGACATCACAGAGACATCGACGCCGTTGGCGAGCGGCTTGAACAGGAGGGGGGTGGCCCAGCTGTTATCCATGATCGTAGTGGTTTTTTTCGCTTTTGCGGATTTTACGAGTGCGCCGATGTCGCAGACTTCAAAGGTGATGGAGCCGGGCGCTTCGAGGAACAATACGGCGGTATTTTTCCTGAACAGTTTTTCAATGCCGGCGCCGATCATGGGCGCGTAAAACTCGACTTCGACGCCGAACTTCCCCAGCATTTCCGTGCAGAACCTGCGGCTGGGGCTGTAGACGTTATCCGACATCAGCACATGGTCGCCGGATTTTGCAAAGGCCATGAGGGCGAGGGTGATGGCGGAAAGCCCCGAACCGGTGGAGACGCTGCCCGCCGCGCCGTCGAGCGCGGCAATGGCCTGCTCAAAAGCGACGCTGGTGGGCGTGCCGTGGCGACCGTAGTTAAAAGGCGCTTTGGCGCTGTTTTCGAATTCCTCGTAGGTGTTGAAAACGATGGTGGAGGTGCGATGCACCGGTGTATTGACGGCGCCGTCATATTTGTGCGGCGCGGTGCTGACATGCGTGAGCAGCGTGCCGGTCTTTTTCTGCGTCACTGGCGCGACCCCTTCAGCTTCGGCAATACGGTATTGGCGCCCCATTCCGTCCATGACCCGTCATAAACCGCCACATCCTTGTGGCCGAGTTCATAGAGCGCCAGCGCGACGACACAGGCGGTCACGCCGCTGCCGCAGGAGCAGGCAATATTCTTTTTCAGGTCGGCAGAGGAAGTCTGGAATGCTTTTTCAAGCTGTTCTTTCGGTTTCAGCGTGCCGTCGGGGTTCACCAGATTTGAAAAGGGCAGGTTCAGCGCGTCGGGTATATGCCCGTCCTCGTAGCGTTTCGTATCCCGCGCATCAAGCACGGTAAAGCCTTTGCGTATGAGATTATCCGTGACCTGATTGAGCCGTTTAAGCAGCTCCGGCCTGAATTTTACCGTGAAAGTGGCGGGAGCGGGGGCTGCTGCGGCTTTTTCTGCGGGGGCGTATCCGGCTTTTACCCACGCGGGCAGTCCGCCGTCGAGGATTTTGACGTTCTCATGCCCGAATAGGCGGTACATCCACCACACCCGCGCCGCCGCCATGGCGATGCCGTTGCGGTCATACACAACCACCAGATCATCATTGCCGATGCCGCATGCTCCGGCCTTGGCGGCGAATATCTCTTCCGTGGGAATGGTGTGGGCAAAGGGTGAAACGGGATCGGCGACATCGTCGATATTGAAGTCCTGCGCTCCCGGAATGCCCATGGCGGAAGGGGGGAGGTTATAGCTTGCATCCAGCACTTTGACATGCGGCTGGGACAGGATTTTTTTGAGTTCGGCGGCAGTGATGAGGGCGGACATTATTTTCGGCTCCATTTGTTGCGGAGTTGTTGATGGTTTCTGGCGAACCAGTGCAGGCAGATAACGGTGGCGGCGTTGGTGATGCGGCCTTCATCCAGCAGGCGGAGAGCCTCGGCGGCGGAGACGAGGTGGGTCTTTATTTCTTCGCTTTCCTCCGCGAGGCCGTAGTGTCCTGCTTCAGCCGCGCTGATGCGTCCGCAGTAGAGCAGAAAGACCTCGTCGCTGCCGCCGGGGCTGGGATAAACTTTGCCGATGAATTCAAGATCAAGCACTTTGCAGCCGGTTTCCTCCATCGCCTCGCGGTGGACGGCGGCCTCGGGGTCTTCCCCGTCGTCGATAAGTCCGGCGCAGCATTCGTAGAGCCACGGATTGGCATCGCCCGCCATAAAAGCGCCGACGCGGAACTGCTCGTTGAAAAGAATCTGGTCCGTCTCCGGCAGATAGAGCAGGGCGGCCACGACCGGCTTGCAATGATAAATCTCCCGCGACATCGGCTGCGCGGGGCCGTCATGCCGCAGGCTGTCGGTCTGGACGACGACCGTTTCCAGCTTGTGCCAGCCCTCAAATTCGATTTTGCGGGAAATAATGCGGGTTTTTGACGGATCTGCCATTTTTATCCATAATAATTAAATGCGGGAGGCATGTGCAGTTTAGGCCAAAGCGGTTATCACTTCAAGGCGGTTTGCCTGATATATTCGTCCGGCATACTTGAGGAAACGGGCATATTTGTGTATTAAAAAGGCAATCGGATTCGTGATGAATTCTTTAAAATCAGGTAACGGGGTCTTAATATCATGAAACTTCGCAAATTGGCTTTTGTCGCTATTGCTCTGCTGACGCTGGGCGCACGTATGGCTTATGCAGATGAGGATGCTGGCACGCAATTGAACGACGCTTCGGATGCCGGTTCATACGCGGTCAATAACAGCGCGGATGGCGAAGATGCCAGCGATGCAGCGGGCGCTTCTTTCGACGGCACCCCCGGCGGCGTCGTGCAGGACCCCGGCACGCTTGAACCGAGCACCGGCATCGTTGCCACGCCGAACGAGTAATCGCTCTATAACTGAATCTGGAATTGCCCGTGCAAAAAAACGCCGCTCCTGCGAAAGCAGGGGCGACGGTGCGGAGGAATTTTCTTCGCAATGTCTTCGCATATTGGGTAAACTTTCGTTAGAAAGGATTAAAAGGTTTGCTCCGACCCTTTGATATTCCTTTTCAATTAAAGCTGTGGCTTAGGGATTTTTATGAAACTTTCTTTTTTGAGTTATGAGCGACTTTTAGCCTATGAGCGGCTTAACGCAAAGCAATTCGGGTCTGTAATTCCTCCTAAGGGTTTCGAATATCTTGTATCTGATCCCCCATATCGGACTTTACTGATTGATTTTATTTTCTTTCTTTGAAGCGGGCTCTTTTCATGCATTGTGCTATTATTGCAGCCGCTTATATCTTCTCATGGACACTGGAGACTGGCTTACAGTCATATTTTTTCATGGATATTTTGATGCTTGTATTGGGGGTATTGCTATTAACCATTATAGGTTTAGTCCAGAATGGTACTGGACCTTTAAGATCATTGAAGTTATCTACGGTCACGTCTAATACCATCGTTCTACTGATAGTTTCAGTTTTAGGCTACATTGGAATTTTTGTTGCCTTAGGCTTAAAAAGACTAAGTTTGCCAGGGATATTGATTATGAAGGGGTTACTTTCAGCTTTGGTTTTTTCCTGTGTTGCAGCACTTTTTGCCTCTTTGGTCAGCATCCCGTTTTTAACTTATACGAAGTATAAAAGAAAATGATCAAAGTGATCAAAGGGGCCGGAGTAAATTAAAATAATTAATTCTGTTTGTTGCTGCACCCAGAATTACTCGCGCTATTGCCTCATTAACGTCATTCCGGCGAAAGCCGGAATCTGCTTGTTATATCGGCGAGATTCCGGCTTTCGCCGGAATGACAGGTATAGTTAAGCTTTCGCCGTCGCAGCCAGCCTATCACTCGCCTCCTCAACCGCTCTTTCCAGCCGTTCCATCATCTGCAGCGGCGGGAGACCAGCGGGGATGACGGGGAGGAATTCGAAGGTCACGGTGCCGGATTTTTTAAAGAACGCGTTGCGTCCCCAGAACACGCCGGAATTGAGCGCCATCGGCACGATGGGCGCCTGCACGTCGCGGTAGACTTTGGCGATGCCGGCTTTGTACGGTTTATCCGCGCCGACAGCGGTGCGGGTGCCCTGTGGAAAAATAATCACCGAGCGCCCCGCCGCCAGCTTGCTTTGGCAGCCCCTGACGATGGATTCCAGCGCCTCCATGGCGGAGCCGCGGTCGATGGCGATCTGCCCCATGCCGTGGAAGTTCCAGCCATAGATGGGGATATACGTCAGCTCCTTTTTGAGGATGATGGCGGGATAGCCGAGGCTTTTCATGTACGGCAGCTTCAGCGTTTCATAAGCGGACTGATGCTTGGCGGCTATAATATAAGGGCCTGTTTTAGGCAGGTTTTCCAAGCCCCTGATCTCCAGTTTCAGTCCGAGGATATATCTTTCGATCAGCGCGATATACCCGCCGTAAATGGCGCTGACGATTTTGGTGCATTCTTTTTCCGGCAGGGCGAGCGTCCACAGCAGCGCGATGCTCCAGAACAGCGAACCGGCAAAGAAAAAGATATTGAACAGGATGGAGCGGACGGCGTTCATGCGGGGTTTCTCATAGGGTTATAAACAAGTGCCAGATATATACCGCGATATATTTCATGTATTCGCGCAGGATGACCATGCGGATTGCGCCATCCCGCCACCAGTTGTCCATGTCCACCCCGTCGGGAACGACGGGAAAGGGCGTGATGTTCAGGTCGGGGGCGATTTCGGTGAACTTCAGCATGGCGCGCTTGAGGTGATAATTCGCCGTTACCAGATAAAAGGAATGGAAGCCTTCCCTGTGCAGCCATTCAACGGTTTCGACGGCGTTTTCGGCGGTGTTGTCCGCCTCGAAGCCCAGCACGACACAGCAGTCCAGATTGCCCTGCGGTTCGGCTTTCCAGTGCTTTAAAAGCTGCTTGACATCAAGCCCATGATAAACGCCGGAGACAAACAGTTTTTTGCCGAAGCCGCCCTCCAGCAGGTTAAAGCCTGTATCCAGCCGGTTGCTGCCGCCGGTCAGCACGACAATCGCATCCAGTTTTTGCAGGAGAGCGGGGGCGGGCGGCGTCAGGGCGGCGGTGCTGCGGATAAAAACCGTCAGACCCGCGAACCAGCCGGCGAAAACCAGTGCGATCAGCAGGCCGAGGCAGGTGAGGCGTTTTGCGTGAGGGGTCATCGTAAAATTATCCAGCTTGACTTCATGGCAGCCGTGATAGTTCCTTGAGGACGGTCGCCTGCGCGGTCAGATGGGCGATCAGGCTCCCCGAAAGGATCGGCAGCAGGAACAGCGTCACCCATTGTAGAGGCATAAGGCGCAAATGGGGAAAAATATTGCTCTCGATCGTGTGGGTGACGGCGCCGATCGCCAGCAGCGTGAGCAGGGTGCCGGCAAGGCCGATTACCGCACCTTTCAGCGTGCCGCGCAGCGTGTAACGGCGGAACTGGCGGGCGATGTATTCATCGCTGGCGCCGATCAGATGGAGCGTTTCCACTTCGCCTTTGTGGATTAAAAGTTTGGAGCGCACGATCCCCGAAATAGTTACGACGGCCAGAGACACGATGACGCCGGTGAGCAGCAGCATGAACAGGGTGGCGGTATTGATCAGCGTTTTGACGTCATCGAGCGTGTCGGTATGGCTGTCAATCGTGGCGGAAGGCTCGAGGTTTTTCAGGTTGCTCTGGAGTTGCGCCACATCGGCATTCGGCGCCAGTTTAATGTCGATCAGTGCGGGCAGGGGGATGACGTCGAGCGTTATGCCGCGCCCCATCCACGGTTCGATCAGGCTCCTGATCTCCGGTTCCGTCAGCAGCCGGGATTCGCTGACGGCGGGGTTGTCCTTGAGCAGGGTCAGTACCTGATTAACGCTGTCATCAAACCTTTTCTGGTCCTGCGCGGAGATTTTTTCGCCGTCCGCGGCGGCCATCGGCGGTTTTATCTCGACCGTCAGCGTGCCGGAAAGCCCCGTAACCCACGTTTTCGTAATGCTCGAAAGCCCGAAATTGACGGCCAGCGCCAGCGAGGCGAAAAACACCATGAGTCCGGTCACCCAGCTTACCAGATGGGCGCCAGCGCCTTCATCGAGGGAAATATCATAGGTATATTTTTTGAATATTTTCCGGGACATGACTTATGCTGCCTTTGCGTGCTTTTTGGGGCGGATGCTGAGCGTGCCGTTTTCCAGGCGCATTTGCGGCTGCGGGAAGCGGCTGACGATGTTTTCGTCGTGGGTGGCGATAATCACGGTGGTGCCGTGCCGGTTCAGTTCCTCGAAAAGGTTGAGCAGCTTGATGCCGATAGTTTCGTCGATATTCCCCGTCGGCTCATCCGCCAGTAAAAGTTTGGGGCGGTTGATGACGGCGCGCGCAATGGCAATGCGCTGCTGTTCGCCGCCGGAAAGCGTGGAGGGGCGGGCGGTCATTTTTTCGCCAAGGCCAACCCAGTTCAGGAGTTCCGTGACATTTTTTTTAATGTCTTTTTCCGGCAAATCGGACACGCGCAGC
>JAHFPI010000008.1:0-12720 GCA_023266795.1 Rhodospirillales bacterium | reverse complement strand
GAGAGATGGTTGAGCAGGCGGAAATCCTGAAAGACCACCCCGATCTGGCGGCGGATCTCGGGCATGGCTTTGCGCGACATTGTGGACATGTCGCGGCCAAACATGGAAATAATCCCACGGGTCGGTTTTTGCCCCATATAGAGGAGTTTCATCAGTGATGTCTTGCCCGCGCCGCTGGGACCCGTCAGGAAGTGGAAAGAACCTGCTTCCAGCTCAAAATTTATGTCATGCAGTACTTCCGCGCCGGTGCTGTAGCGCAAGCCGATATTGGAAAAACTGACCAAAGCCATGTGTCCTGCCTCTATCATTAGGATATTTTGCATGTTATCCTTATTCAGGAACCTATACTACCTATTTTTTGAGGCGGTTTTATGATTTTAACCTGTCCGGAATGCCGGGAGCGCTACAAGCTGAACGCAACGATGCTGGGTGTCACCGGCCGGGAAGTGCGCTGCATCGGGTGCGGCCATACGTGGTTTCAGCTGCCGGATATAGTGCTGCCCGAACAGCAAAAAGAGGCAGAGGGGTTTGTTGCCCCGCCGGAACCGGCACAGTCCATTAAGGAAGCGCTGGATTCGATTCTGGAGAAGGATGATGCCGCTTTCGAGGCTATTTTGTCCGATGTCAGCAATGCCAAGGCGAGCGTTTCCCGCAGCTCTTCATCAGGTTCCTCCGCTGCCGCCGCCGTGGAGCGGGAAGAAAAAAGGCCGAAGGCGCGACAGGAGTCGGCGCTGCCGGTCGTCACGCATAATCCGCTGGGGATAGGCGCTGCCATGTTCGGCGGGCTGGTTTTTCTGCTGTGCGTTTTTCTGACGCTGGCGGTTATTTTTATAGGGCAAAAGCCGATCCTGCGCCACTGGCCGCAGATGGCCCTGTTGTATAAAACAATCGGGTTTGATGTCAGGGCGCCGGGTGAAGGCCTCAGAATCAGCGAGATGATCGCCGAACAGCGGATCGACAGCAAAAGCAAAGCGCTTGTTGTCGAAGGGAAGATGACCAATATGACCGGCCATGCTATAGCTTATCCGGCGCTGCATGTCGTGCTGAAAAACGGCAGGGATAAGGCGATGAAGGTATGGGATCTCAAGCCGGGCGCGACGGAAATTGCTTCCGGGGATGTTGTTCCGGTCAAGCTGCAACTGGATGACGCGCCGGAGGATGGCTCGACTATCGAGGTGCGGGTGAAGGGTGAATGAGGTGATCGATGACGGCGGTTAAAGACAATAAAGATAAATCGATTCTGGTGGCGGACGACGAGCCTTCCGTCCGCGAGTTCATAGAACGCGCGCTCAACTATGCGGGATTTACGGTCACGGCAGTGCCGGATGGCAATGCCGCGCTGGAGGCGCTGGGCAAAAAGAAATACGATTTGCTGCTGACGGACATCGTCATGCCGGATCTGGACGGCATCGCGCTGTCGCTGAAGGTTGCCAAGGACTTTCCGGCGACGAAAATCGTGATGATGTCCGGCTATGCCAACCAGCGCCAGCGGGCGCATAACCTTGACTTTCTGGCGCACGAAGTCATCAGCAAGCCCTTCACGCTCGAAGAGATTATCAAGAGGGTGAAGGCGGCGCTGGCGGCTTGACGGCGGGCTTTGCCGTCTGAACCGGCATATGCTTTGCGAATTCGAAAATTGAGGAAAAATGCACGGCGGCGTTGTCCTGATGGCCGCCACCCGTGATCCCCATCGTATGCCGGAGGTGCGCCGCGATAGCGCAGGCATCGGGAGTGCCGTCGGTGCGGATGCTCAGGGTGACGGCTCCCGTCTTCTGCACGAACCAGATGAAAGCTACGCCGGTGCCGCTTTTTTTACCCAGATCGACAAGACGGCCGGAAATCTGACGGCCGAAATGACGGACATTGGCATTCACGATCGGCACGTTGACAGGCTCCGTATCCGGCAGGATCTGGAGGCGCACGAAGGGCGCGTTCTCCAGAAGGTCATTGAGCCGGGCTGTCTGGTCTTCGACGATCGGCGCGCCCCTTTTTGCCATTTCGTTGAAGCTCAGGCCGGCCAGTCCGCGCAGCGTTTTGAAGGCACGGTCGATGTTCCGGATGTCTTTTGAATCCGCAAATGCGGCGGCGGCGAAATCTTCAGGCGTTTTTAACCCTTCGGCGCTGCCGTCCATCAGGGCGATGAGATCAATAATTGCAGGGGGTTTTTCCGCAGGGAGCAAATGCTCCCAGATCATTTTGGTGGCGGAGCTTTGAACGGGGTCGATATGGATTTCCAGCGCGGGCGTGTTGTTTCCTGTAACTGGCGCTTTATAGTCCTTCAGCGCCTTCGCTGCGCTTTTATGATGGTCAAGGATATGAACGGCTTTTAGTTTTGGGGATGACATCAGTTCATTAAGAAAATGTTTTGCGGGAGTGATGTCGACAAAATAAAGCTCCGCGCCGGATGAAATGGCCGCGCGGATTTTATCTTTGGCGGGGACGCTGTTAAAGTGTTCATAGGGAACGTAGGTAATATTATTTTTTGTTTTAGCATCCTGCGCCATGGATACGACCCACGCCGCAGCGCAGCCGTCAATGCAGTCGGCGTGGTATACGATAATCAGGGGATTTTTTGCCTGCTTTCCCATCAAAACTGGTCCAGCAGCCGGTCGATATAATCGCGCTCGACTTTGGTGCGGTTGGGCTCGTTGGAGCGGTTGCGGAGTTCCTCGATAATTTCCTGCACGCGCCGCTGCTCTTTTTCGCTGGGGATTTTGACGTCGCCTTCGTTAAGCTTGCCGTTCTCGCGCCCCAGCGGATCGTAGCCCTCGCCGAAGTTTTCGCCGCCCGGCATCATGCCGAAGGACATGATTGACTGCTGCATGTCTTGCGCCATCTGCTTGACTGCGCCGTCCAGCCCCTTTTGCAGTTCCTCAAGGGCGGTTTTCTGCTGCGGCAGGGATTCCTTGGGCTGGCCTTTACCGAGCGCCTCGCCGGAGAGCTTCATGGCCTGATCCGCCTTGGCGAAGTTGTCGGGGATGGCGCCTGCCGCTTCTCCCAACTTTTTTAGGCCAAGACCCAGCAATCCGCGCAGGGCAGACTGTTCCTTCTGCTGGTCCTTGCTGTCTGCGGCGTCGTCCGTTTTGTTGGTTCTGTCATACAGGGTCTGCTGGCGGCGGATAATTTCCTCCAGATTTTGCAGGGCTTCCATGGCCTGCACCTGCTTTTCCTGCATCTGGTCGAATTTTTTCATGTCGAGGTTGTCGATCGCGTTTTTGAGGCTGTCGGCCATTTTCTGCAGGTTTTCGCGCGAATTGGCCTGCGACAGCTGGCGCATCTGCTCCAGCATTTTATTGAGGTCGATATTCTTCATGAACTTCTGCGCCAGCTCCGGCGAGAGGACGGGCATTTTTTTGCCCTGTTGCAGGCGCTGTTGCATCTCCTGCGCCAGAGCTTCGATATACTGCTGCATTTTTTTCTGCACGTCGTCGAGAATGTCCTGCAGCTGCTGTTTGGTCATGGTCTTGTCGTTGAGCGCTTCCGACAGTTTTTGCAGGGAGTCGCGCAGCTCCCGCTGGGCGAGCGACAGCCCGCCGTCCTCCAGCTTGAGCGCCACATCCCACAGCAAGCCGACCACAGAGTCGGTGGCATCGTCACTGTCCTCGTAAAGCAGGCGTTTCACGGCGACGGAAAGGGACATGAAGGTGATGATGTCGCCTTTATAAAGCGCGGGATTGTCGGCGATTTCAGCGAGTTTCTCCGCGACGGCGCGCCGGCTGAGGATATTCTTCTCCCGCAGCAGGTTCTTGCGTTCCGCGATGATCCGTCGGGCGATGGGGTTGGTGAAGCTGCGCTCCGGCAGGACAAGCGCAACGGGGGCGCTGGTCGTTTTATGGCCGACGTTGTCTTCCGCTTCCAGCGTCAGCGTCACCGGCAATCCGGCCCACGGATGCGCGGTCAGGTCTTCCACCGCGCTCGTTGCATTGGCGCTGTTGGTGGGCGGGAGATCGAAACGGAAGGTCTTGTCACTAGCCGGGTCCGTCCCGACAATGCCGGACAGTTTGGTGATGCCGTGGTCGTCCTGCGCCTTGTAGGTGATTTTAACGGCGGCACGCGGGGTCGTGTCGGTCTGCGAAATGCTGACTTCCGGCGCGGTATCCGGCAGCACGGTCACCGGCCAATGCCCGAGACTCCTGAACCATGTATCGAGGCTCAGTTCCCCGCTTTGCTGCAGCGGCATTTCAAAGGTGAAGTTGCGCGGCGTCGCTTCCGTCAGGGCATAGGGCTGGCCGGTGTAACGCAGCCGGGGGGCATAACGCATACCGGACAGGCGGAGCTTCAGGACGCTGCCGGCGGGAACCTGCAGGGGTGCATCATGGGCGACAAGGCCCTGCTGGGCGGTAGCCAGAAAAACCGCCGTTTCATGGGTATATTCGGGCGGCGTGATCCAGAGATCGAGCGCGATATTTTTTTCGTTCAGCAGGCCGCCGATATCCGGCGTGAGCGCCTGACGGAGCCGCACCGCCGCATCGCCCTGCGCCACGACGAGGCCGACCGCCAGAAAAATGATCGCCATGTGACGCAGCGCCCAGCGGTCGCGGCTGGCGACATCGGGCTGCGGGGTGTAAATTTTCAGCAGGCGGAGGGCGCGGGCGGCTTTTTGCAGGTGCTTCTGCCAGAGTCCCAGCGATTCTTCCGTGAGGCCGTCTATGGGCGTGTCATGCAGCGTTTCTAGCGGGCGGTGGCCGAGCGCGCTGGCTTTTTCCATGTGCCGCTCGACATCCGCCGGAGAGGGCAGGGAGAAAGGGGAGACGCGCCACAGCAGCGTTGCGGCGAGGGCGGCGGCAAAAAATCCCAGAAAGGCGAGATGCCAGCCAGCCCCGAAAAGCAGCGGCAGGTTAAACAGCGACAGGGCGGCAAACAGCAGCACAAGGCTGACAGCCGGCCAGAACCGGTTCCACAACAGCTCCCATAGCAGGCTGAGGTAGCTGAGGATGAAAACGTAGCGGTATTTAAAGTTATTCATATGAATAATTAACCATACGTTCGCCATGCCGCCGAAGGGCGGCATCCGGCGCGGCAAGGCCGCATTTATAAAGGCGCTTCGCGCGGCCAGACCCCGCCCTGCGGCGGGGTGGTGTCCAGTTAATTATAGGAACGGCTATAAAATCATAAAAATCTGTCATTGATTCCTTTCGCCTTTATTTTCTTTAGAAAAGCACGCGTCAGTTTTTACAAGAACATCCCGCACCTGTTCTTTTTTCATGCCGGCCTTCACTGCGGGACAGTATAAAAGCTTTGCCATCATCTTGTCGTAGTCACTGAAGGACATGAAGGCCTGTAAGTCCTTATCTATTTTTGGGAATTCGGCTTCTTTAGGAATGTCGTCATCGGGAACAAAGTGGTCGGGGTCTGGAACCAGTCGCAGCGCCTCTTCCCGATCATCAAAGTCTTCCAGTTTAGAAAAACTATCGTATTCTTTGTTCCAGTTTCCGAGCATGGCATGGTCGTTATATTTTGATATGTCGGGCAACCCAAGAGCACGTAACAAACACTCCGTAACCAGAGCCTTCATTATTTCCCTGCCCACAACAGGCATTATTTTGCATGTAGACAGCCCGAGTGAATTGTCGGCATCCGGTAAAAGATAGCCGTCAACCTGAGAGCGTACGTCTGTTGTGTAGGAAACAGCACCAATGAAATACGGTTCATACTTGATCACGTGAAAATTATCGGGCGGGGGGAGAATTCCATAGCGGTACATCTTAAAAAAGTTTTTCTGTAAGTTTGTTCTAACTGGGATTATACGAATACGTGCGTAATTTTCGGTTTTTTCGTTTTCATCTCCCGGCATTTGCAGGCGCAGATCCAACCCGGTTATTTTTTCAAGTTCGGGAATCAAGGCGTTTATATGATCAACGATGTCTTGGTATTCCCCCTTTGTTATTTTGTATAGATCTTCACAATTTTCTATTGTAATTCCGCATACATACTGGATGGGAAGGCCTGTATCGGGATCTATAACGCCGACGCCTATTCCGCCGCCCCAATGCTGCGTGGTATATTGAGGCCAATCGAAGCCTATCCCAACTTTCTGACGGGTCCATTTATATATGCCTTCCCTGTTTGGAATACCATTTGGACGAAAAAGATATTCAGACATCGACGGCAATTGAGAAAGATACCCTGGTATCTGACTCCTATTGAGCATCTTTTCTTCGGAAGAAGGCGTGCAGCATACCCGTGGTGAGGCGCCCACAAGATAGTCAAAAATCACTTTTCCTATGGAACGTTTCGTAAAGCTATTTTGACTATCGTTACTCACCGGCCAATCTTTTTTCGAAAATGCAATATTTATAAAATCTTCAATCAGCCGTTCTTTGGTATATTCTCTTCCATCCAGCATAAACTTTTCCGGCACAGCTTTGCCGTCCATCTGCTCGGCGTGTAATGCGCCGGCATACAAGCTGCCGCACAGAACAAAGGCGGCAACAGTGAGTAATATTTTCTGAATCAATCCCATTCAGCCACCTACGTATACTTTTGCCGCCTCATGCCAGCCATTCGGGAATGAGGTCGTTGTTCACCAGATCCTCGGTTTTCTGGATTTTGCGGATCAGGTCGAACTGTTCGTCGCTCACCAGCACCTCGGGCACCAGCGGGCGCGAATTGTAATTGGAGGACATGACCGCGCCATAAGCGCCGCTGACCATGATGGCCAGCAGGCCGCCCGTTTCCATCTTCGGGAATTCGGCGTCGGTCAGGAAGGTGTCGCCCGTTTCGCATACCGGCCCCACGACATCATAGACAACTTTCAGAGATTTATTGCCGGGTTCGTTGCAGGGGATGATCGGATGGTAGGCGTCATACAGCGAGGGGCGCATCAGGTCGTTCATCGCTGCGTCGACGATCATGAATTTTTTGCCCTGCCCCTCCTTGATGTGCAGCACACGGGTGAGCAGAACTCCCGCGTTACCGGCAATATAGCGCCCCGGCTCCATGATGACGTGGACTTTCAGCGGCAGGATGATGTCGCGGATGAGCGCGGCATACTGGCTGATCTCCGGCGGCGTTTCGTCCTTGTAGGTGATACCGAGGCCGCCGCCGACGTCGACGGTGGTGATGAGGTGGCCCTGCTCCCTGAGTTCGACGACCAGCGCGGCCACGCGTTTGAAGGCTTCCGCGAAAGGCTCCAACTCGGTGAGCTGCGAGCCGATGTGGACGGCGACGCCGGTCGGCACGATGCCGGGCATTTCCTTGGCTTTGGCGTAGAGCTTTGGCGCCGTCTGGATATCGATGCCGAATTTGTTCTCCCGCAGCCCGGTGGTGATCTTGGCGTGGGTTTTTGCGTTGACGTCCGGATTGATGCGGAAGGCAATCTGCACCTTCTTGCCTTCCTGCGTGGCAATTTTCGAGATCATTCCCAGTTCGGACTCGCACTCGACGTTGATCTGCAGGATGCCGTTCTTGATCGCCTTGGTCAGTTCATTCTCGTTCTTTCCGATTCCAGAGAAAACGATTTTTTCCGGCTTGATGCCGGCCTTGAAGGCGCGGAGCATCTCGCCGCCGGAGACGACATCCATGCCGGCGCCCAGCCTGCCGAGCATTTTTATGACGGCCTGATTGCTGTTGGCCTTGCAGGCATAGCATATCGTGAATTTGTCGTCGGTGGTGACGTCGCGCATCGCCTTCTGGTAGGCGTGGTAATTATCGGCGAGTTGCTCCGTGGAATAGCAATAAACGGGCGTGCCGTATTTTTCCGCGATATTCTCCAGCGCGATGCTTTCCATGTGCAGCTTGCCGTTTTTGTAACTAATGATGCTCATGGATTGACGTACCTTTCAAAATTTTGCCCCTTGGGCTGCGGGTCGGTGGCGGGGTAGGTTTTCGGGAAGGAATCCTGCTTGGCCGAGGGCGGAGGGTCTATTTTATTCGGTTTTATGCCGCATCCCCCGACCGTCGCCAAGGCGAGAGTCAGGCAAAATGACAGGACTATTAATCGCATATGAACCTCTTTATAATGGGCAGAACAATTCATCATTGTGGAGGCCATTTTCATGCTGGTAAAGCGTCATTTTGCGTTTCTTGCCGTTATGGCGGCGGTTTTGATTCCCTTGGGCGCTCTCGGTGTTGCACAAATTACAAGCCATAATAACCCGCAGATTGCCATACAACCGCATCAGCTTCCCGAAATTTCATTTTACGACAAATCGGGAAAATCGGTAACGCTGGAGGACTTCAAGGGGAAAGTTGTTTTGGTGAATCTCTGGGCCACATGGTGCCTGCCGTGCGCGGCGGAAATGGCGTCGCTGGATCGTTTGCAGGCGAAGCTGCCGCAGGATAAGTTCAGGGTCGTGGCTATTTCCGTGGACCGGTCCTCGCTGAAGACGGTGGAAACGTTTATGCAGAAACGCGCCCTCGGCAATCTGGACGTTTACTGGGATCAGAACCGCGAAGTGCCGTTGAAGTGGCAGTACGAAGGGTTGCCGACAAGTTTTCTCCTCGACCGTCAGGGCACGATTATCGCGCGCTATGACGGCCCTTACCATTGGGACGAGGCGCCGCTGCTGAAGGATATCGGCGACCGGCTGGCGAAGTAGAAAACAATCAGAGCGTATTAAGCCGCGCCATCAGCTCCCGCCCGTCGCCTTCGATCAGGACGACCTTCAGGCGGTTGGCGTGGCCGGAGAGCAGTGACAGGGACGACTTCGGCAGCTTCCAGCTTTTGGCGAGAAAGGCGAGCAGCGCCGCGTTGGCCTTGCCGTCCTCGGGCGCAACGTTGATGGAGACTTTGAGTGCGGTTTTATTATCCGCCACCGCCATCAGCCCGTTAAATCCGGTCGTGCGCGCATTGGGGGTCAGGCGGATGGCGACGGTCAGGCCGGCGGGATGGATTTTGAACGGCATTTCAGTGCGGCCGGAATTTACGGTGCATGGCATTACTCCTTTATTCAGGCTATACTTATAGTAAAGGTAAGCGCGTGGAAACAACAGAAACTTTAAAGATCGTCGCCGTCAAGGAAGATCACGGGCATAGGCTCGACAAGGTGCTGGCGACCCGTGCGCCGCAGGTATCGCGCGCGCGTTTCCAAAGCCTGATCGAAGGCGGGCATGTCGCTTTGGCGGATCATCCGCTGGCGGACAGTTCCTACAAGGTCAAAGCGGGGGAAGTGTTTTACATTACCATCCCGCCCGCCGTGGAGGCCGTTCCCAAGCCGCAGAAAATCGCCCTTGATATTGTGTATGAAGACGATGACCTGCTGGTCATCAACAAATCGGCGCAGATGGTGGTGCATCCGGCTGCGGGCAATCATGACGGGACGCTGGTGAACGCGCTGCTGGCGTATTGCGGCGACCGGCTTTCCGGCATCGGCGGCGTGAAGCGTCCGGGCATCGTGCATCGTCTCGACAAGGAAACTTCCGGACTGATGGTGGTGGCAAAAAACGACGCGGCGCATAAGAGCCTGTCGCAGCAACTGGCGGCGCGGACGCTCAAGCGCGTTTATCAGGCGATTGTCTGGGGGGCGGTGTCGCCGGCTTCGGGGCGGATCGAGACGCAGATCGGCCGTAGCAAGACCAACCGCAAAAAAATGGCGGTGCTTGGCTCCGGCGGCAAGACGGCCATTACGGATTATAAAAAACTGGAAGGTTTCGGGCTGCTGGCCTCGCTGGTCGAATGCCGGCTGCAAACGGGGCGCACCCACCAGATTCGCGTCCATATGGCGCATATGCAGCACTGGCTGGTGGGCGATCCGGTTTATGGACGCGCCTCGGCGGAGAAGTTCCTGCGCCTGAATAAAGTGGACACCGCCCTTTCCAGAGCTTTGCTGGATTTTCCGCGTCAGGCGCTGCATGCCGCCGCTCTTGAATTTATCCATCCAATCAGCGAGACTAGGGTCAGCCTGACGGCGGCGCTGCCCGAGGATATGCAGGGTCTGCTGCGGGTTCTTAAAAAATACCAACAGGGAACGGTAAAGTGATATGAGCAACAACGCACCCCATATGCAGAAGGGTCAGGAGGTTAATCTTCACGAGGTTGATCCGGGGCTGCACCGCGTGAGCGTCGGCCTTGGCTGGAACGTGCCGGAACAGGAGCATGGATTTCCGGTCGATTTGGATACCAGCGCTTTTCTGCTGAACCGTGAAGGGCGCGTACGGCACGATACGGATTTTGTTTTCTACAACAATCTCGAAACCGAAGGCGGCATGATCAAGCACCTTGGCGACAATACGACGGGGGCGGGTGAAGGCGACAGCGAAACCATTGAAATCAATCTGGACGCGCTGCCTTATGACGTGGAGAAAATCGCTTTTTCCGTGACGATTCACAATGCGGAAGAACGGCAGCAGAACTTCGGCTTTGTCAAAGCGGCCTATATCCGGATTATCAATCAGGATACCAGGGTCGAGCTGGCCCGCTTCGACCTGACGGAAGACGCCGCAAGTGAAAATGGGTTTATTTTCGGGGAACTGAGCCGCGAGGGAGTGGGTTGGAAGTTCAGGGCGGTTGGGCAGGGCAGCACCGGCGGCCTTTACAAAATCGCCCGCGAGTATAATGTGAACGTCGCACCGTCTTGAGGTGTTGACAAATTAACAATTAGAGACCAATCTCATCTTGATTGAACAATAACATTTGAACACAGAAAGGGAGCTTCACATGCTTACCATCGGCCAAAAATTTCCAGAATTCAAGCTCACAGGCGTCGTTTCTTCCGAGCAAAGCTCGGCATTCACCCCCATCACCAACACGACTTACAAAGGGAAGTGGCTGGTTGTTTTTGCGTGGCCGAAAGACTTTACTTTCGTCTGCCCGACCGAAATCTCCACCTTCGGCAAGCTGAACAAAGACTTCGAGAGCCGCAATGCGCAGGTTCTCGGCATGAGCACGGATTCTGACTATGTGCATCTGGCATGGCGTCAGCACCATAAAGACCTGAAAGACCTGCCATTTCCGATGCTGTCGGACATCAAGCGCGAGCTATCCACCGCACTCGGCATCCTGCATGATGCAGGTGTGTGCAACCGTGCGACCTTCATTGTCGATCCGGAAGGGGTTATCCGCCATGTTTCTGTCAATGACCTGAAAGTGGGTCGGAACGTCGAGGAAGTGCTGCGTATTCTCGACGCGCTGCAAACCGGCGCCCTGATCGGGTGCGGTTGGCACAAGGGCGATGCGCCGCTGAAGGCCGCATAACCAGGTATTTATAGAAAATAAAAGGGCGCTCCGTCACAGGGGCGCCCTTTTTTATTCTGGGCTCTTTTAACTGTCCCGATACTCCGATACCTTAGCAGAGTCAGAAAAGGAAATTTTATGGCCGCACCGCATCAGAAGAAACGCATTGTCACGTTTGCCGAAGGAAAAAATATGAGCACCGAAAAGAAACTGCTTTCCGTTTTCTCAGCGGCCTTCTACCAGCGCGTGCCCGCCGATGATCTTGTGGGATGGAAACCGAATGACCTGAATATCATCTCCGGCTCCATGGGCGCATGGGCGCTGGAACGCAAACCGGGCGAACCGAAGGTGCGTGTCTTTACGCCGGAGCAAAAGCGCGATGGCTGGCATGTGCCGCACACCGTCATCCAGATCATCAATGACGACATGTCGTTCATTGTCGACTCCGTGACGGCGGAACTGGCCTTTCAGAATCTGACGATTGATGTGTTGTTTCACCCCATCCTGAGCGTCACACGCAGCAAGCCGGGTCGGCTGGAAAGCGTTGCCGCCGATAAAAACAGGAGCGCGGCGGCCTTTGCCGAATCCTGCGTTTATATCCAGCTGGAACAGATGCTGACAAAAGAGCTAGCCGATAAACTGGCGGCGATCTTGCAAAAGATTCTGGCCGATGTCAGGGCCGCGAACAATGATTGGCCGAAGCTGATGGGCAAGATGGATGCCCTGATCGGGGGACTGTCCGGATTTTCAGGGTTTGTGGAAGATGACGATCTGCATGAAGCGCAGTCTTTCCTGAAATATCTGCGGAGCAAGAATTTCACCTTTCTCGGTTACCGCAGCTTCCGGCTCTCCGGCGGGGACGGCAAGACGCATTCCGCAACCGTAGCCGATTCTGATCTGGGTGTGCTGAAAAATAATAAAAGCCTTTATTTCGGACAGAGCGTCGATTCACCGGAGGTCAGGGCGCTGAAGCGTTCCAGTTCGCCGGTGATGATCAGCAAACTGATCGACAAGTATTCGACCGTTCACCGCCATGTGCCGATGGATGCCATTAGCATCAAGATTTTTGACAAAAAGGGCCGTCTGACGGGTATGCATCTTTTTGTCGGGCTGTTCACCGCCAGCACTTATTCCTGTCGGACGAGCGAAGTGCCGATCGTGCGGCAGAAAGTGCGGGAAACGATCCGGCGCGCCGGGTTTCCTTCCGGAACGCATGATCGCACCGCGCTGGAGAATATCCTCGAAAAAATGCCGCGCGACGAATTGTTCCAGATGACGGAGGACGAGCTTTATGCGGTGTCGCTGGGCATCCTGCGTTTGCAGGCCAAGCAGCGGGTGGCGCTTTTTACGCATATCGACCCCATGCAGCAGTACATGTCCTGCCTCGTCTATGTGCCGCGCGACCGCTACAACACCAAATTCCGCCTTGCCGCCGAAAAAATCCTTGAAAAATCCCTCGGCGGAAAGTCCACAAACTATTTCACCAGTCTTGACGATAGCCCACTTGCCCGCGTGCTCTTCACCGTCCGGCTTGGGTCGAAGAAGGTAAAATCTTTCGATCATGCCGACGTCGAGCATCAGCTGATCGAAATTGGCCGTGAATGGGA
>JAHFPI010000109.1 GCA_023266795.1 Rhodospirillales bacterium | reverse complement strand
CTCAACCCTGTGCGCATGGGATACCTCAAGGAGCAGATATGCGGCCGTTTCAGGCTTGATGAAACCGGCTTCACCCCCTTCAAGGGACTGCATATAGCGGATGTAGGCTGCGGCGGGGGGCTGGTAACGGAGCCTCTGTGCCGTCTGGGAGCTGAAGTGACCGGCATGGATGCGGGCGCAGAGAATATCAAGATCGCCAAAGATCACGCCCGGCAGCAAGGACTGCACATCAATTATGAAGCGACCAGTGTTGAAGACCTTGCCGCAACGGGGAAGACTTTCGACGTCGTCACGGCGCTGGAGATCGTCGAGCATGTCGCCGACCCGCAGCTGTTCATTGCTTCCTGCTGCAAACTGGTCAAAAAGAACGGCCTGCTGATTTTCTCCACCCTCAACCGCACGCCGAAATCTTTCGCGCTGGGGATTGTGGCCGCGGAGTACATCCTCTGCTGGGTGCCGGCGGGAACGCATGACTGGAAAAAATTCGTCAGACCTGCAGAGCTGTCCCGTCCTTTGACGCAGCAGGGGTTTGACGTGCTGGATCTCAGCGGCCTTGTTTATAACCCGCTGAAACGCCAGTTCAGCATCAGCAAAACGGACATTGACGTGAACTACTTCCTGACAGCGGCGCGAAGATAGTTTGCGTTTACTAAAATAAAAAAAGCCCGCCACATTGCTGTAGCGGGCTTTTTTGCTTCTAGCCTCGAGGGAGGCCGGAAATTATTTACCGACTGCTTCTTTCAGTTCTTTAGCAGCGCGGAAAGCGATTTTCTTCTTGGCAGGAATTTTGATGGTTTCGCCCGTTGCAGGGTTACGGCCCATACGTGCAGCGCGTTTGCGCACTTGCAGGATGCCGAGGCCAGCCATACGAACGCGGTTGCCTTTTTTCAGGTTCTTTACGAGGGAAGCAACCAGATCATCCAGGATGGTGTTCATTGCTTTTTTGGTCATTTCATGCTTTTCAGCGAGATCTGTACCAATGTTTTTGAGAGTGACTGTTGGTGCTGTCGGTGCTTTAGCCATTTTTTAAACTCACTTGTCAGTTAGGGTTGAACATCGGCGCTCGGAATGTGCAGTTTATGCCTGTAAAATAAGCACTCCCCAGAATCACACTTCAAGCTGCCGTTAGATGATTCATGACAGATTAACAGGGACTCGCCAACAACAATTTTGCAAAAACAGCTGTTTTAGGCTGTTTTTATCGTTTTTTTTGCATTATTGAGGATACGAATAACCAGAAAAGATGTTATGCGCGAAAAACAGCGCCGCAAAATCGTGCTGTATTTTCTCCGATGATTCTCCGCGCCGGAATCGATTCTCAGAAAAAATCACGCCGGCAGACTCCCGATCTCACCTCTTCGGAGCTGTTGCAAACACTGCGCGCAGATTGCCGTTGACATAACATTAACGTGTGCATACCATGGCTGATATTCCGGACTAAAACAGGTTTAAAGATGAAGGTTGTCGCCTCTATCCGTCATATCTTTTTCCATGCCGCCAATGACAACGCGGGAGCATCCGGCATTTCCGACGACAGGCTGCGCCGCGCGCTTTTTCCGCCGCATGACGATACGCAGGAAACCCTGCACGGCGTTATAGTTAAGGATCCCTTCCGTCCGCTGGAGGCTCTCGACGATCCATCGACCGCAGAATGGGTCAGCCGCCAGAATGACAACTTCAGGGACTCCATTGCCGAGTCGAAAGAGGCGATGAAGTCTGTCCTGACTTTTCTGATGACAACAGCGACCAAAGAAGTCCCTGAAACCATGCCCGACCGCTACGGCAACAAATACTTTGTCTGGCGCCATGAGAGAGGCTCGCAAAGGCAATCCTACCATGTCAAGGACGGGTCGGCGGAAGCGCCGCCGCGCCTGCTGCTTGATGCCAAAAAAATAGACCCCTCCGGCAAAACCGTCATCACTAAGGCAACCCCCAGCCCGGACGGAAAAATTATCGCTTATACCCTGAACAGGTCCGGCAGCGATGCGGGAACCCTCCGCTTTCTGGACGTTGCAAAAGGAACGGCTATCGACATCACTATCCCAAAGTTCAGAAGCGGTGTCATATGGGATGCCGATTCACGTGGATTCCATTACGGCTATGCCAAAGATACCACCCCGAAAATCAATGAGGTCAGGCATCACAAAATGGGCACGCCGCTGTCGGAGGACAAAACCATCTACAGCCCCGCCACCCCCGAAACATCGGCGAGTTATATCTGGAAGTCTTCGGCCTACGAATGGATAAGCCTCGCGAATAACGAGCGCGGCAAGAACGCTTTGCTTATACGCCCCGTCGGCAGCACAGACACTTTCCGGGAAATTTTCCCGCTGGAAAATGCCACGCTTTTCCCGATCACTGAAGCTGGCGGCAAAGTTTATGCAATAACGACATATAATGCGCCGAAGGGCAGGATCATCCTGTTTGATCCCCAAGACCCCGCACCGGACAAATGGCAATCCATTGTGCCCGAAAATCGGGAAGATACGCTGGCCGGCATGTTTATAAAGAAAGGCCGCATTTTTGCCGTTTATAACCACGATACCGGAGATGTGATAAAGGCCTATGACCTGAATGGCGCCTACCTTTATGATGCCCCCCTGCCCCCGCTTTGCACTTTCGACACGAACCGGATCAACGTCGATGATACTTCCTGTCTCCTGTCCATCAGCAGTTTTCAGGAAAAGGATGCGATTTATAAATATGACTTTGAAACAAACACGCTCTCCCTTTTTAAAAAGTCCATCACCCCCGTCGACCTGAAAGACTGCATTGTCGAACGTATATATGCGACATCAAAAGACGGCACCAAGGTTCCCATGACCGTAATTCGTCATCCGGACACAAAGCTGGATGGAACCGCAGCAACCTTTCTCGAAGGGTATGGCGGATTTAATCTCCTGCGCCAGCCCCAATTCAATACCTCTGCCGCGCAATGGGTAAGAGCAGGCGGTATCTATATACAAGCTAATCAGCGCGGCGATGGCGGATACGGACAGACGTGGTACGATCAGGGGCGTCTGAAAAATAAACAAAATGTTTTCAATGACTTTATCGCCTGCGCTGAGCATCTGGTTAAAGAAAAATACACTTCCAAATCCCGTCTGGCGATCAAAGGCGGCTCCAACGGCGGTTTGCTGACGCTGGCAACCATGATCCAGCGGCCCGACCTCTTCGGTGCCGTCGTCGCCGTGGTTCCCGTCACGGACATGAACCGCTTTCACATCGGTTCCCACTATGGCTTCACATGGAAGTCCGATTACGGTGATCCCGATATCAAGGCAGATTTTAACAATGCCGCCAAATACTCCCCCCTGCACAACGTCAAAGAAGGCTTCAGGCATCCCCCCTGCCTGATCAGGACGGATGCCAACGACGACCGGGTATTGCCGTGGCATAGCTATAAAATGGCCGCAACGCTGGAAAGCAGGGAAGACCCGGCCTCCGTCACCCTGCTTAAAACAAATACCGATGGCGGTCATGGTGCCGGTCAGACATTCAAGCAATACGCCGCAGATCTGGCGGAGACCTACGCTTTCCTTGAAAAGGCTCTCGGCCCGATCAACCAGCAGGCCTATAAGGCAAAGCTGACGGCGGAACAGCAGGCCAGAAACAAGAACAAACTGGCCAGCCGCGTTATCAGGAAGCTCAAAAGAGCGTGATTATCTCCCTAACTCATTAAAAAGAAAAGACATATAAGGCGCTCTATTCTATTGACATATTGTCTATAGACATATATTATGACTAAACATTAAAAATCAGCATGGGTATCAAAAATGCACGTCATCAATTCCGTCCGTCACGCGTTTTCATGGGCCAGCCACAAAAAAGCTTCCAACGACAATATCGGCTCAACCGAAATCCCTGCCGAAAAATTGCAACGCGCCCTCTTCCCGCCACATGACGCTACAGAGGAAACCCTGCACGGCATTAAAGTCAGCGACCCCTTCCGCCCTCTCGAAAAACTGGACGCGCCGGAAACAACGGCATGGGAAGCACGCGAGAACCAAAGATACAACGACTTCATGGGGACTGCCGGCAGCGCTGAAGCTGAAGCGCTCGCGTTCCTCGAAAAGGCCGTGCCGCAGGGGATGCGTGAATCGATGCCCAGCAAATACGGCGACAAGTACATCGTCTACCGCAAGGAGCAAGGCGCCGAGCGGTATTCCCTGTTTATCAAGGACGTACCCGACTACGGGGCACCCGCCCGCCTTCTGCTCGACCCGATGCAGATTGACCCCACCGGCAAAACAAATCTCGTCGGCATAAACCTGACCCGCGACGGCAAGATGATGGCTTACCGCCTGAGCGTTTCCGGCAGCGACAAAGAAACGCTCAAATTCATGGACGTTGAAACGGGCAAGGATATAGACCTTGTCTACACAAAATCCCGCACTTCAGTGAACTGGGATAGGGACGGAAAAGGTTTCCATTACAATCACAATGATGAAGCCACCAAATCCAGCGAAGTGCGTTATCACAAAATGGGAACGCCGATTGAGGCTGATGAAGTCGTTTATTCCCCAGATACGCCGGAAACCGGAGCGGGATATTTCCGCCTGACAAAAGACTCTACAGATGAACTAAGCGATTATGAATGGATTTCCGTCAGCGGCACTGAACGTGACAAAAACGCCCTGCTGGCGCGGATTGTCGGCAGCAGTGAACCTTTCCATGAGGTTTTTCCGCACAAAGAAGGCACCCTGTCACCCATTGAGGAAATAAACGGAAAAATCTATGCCTCCACCAGCCTTGGCGCACCAAATGAAAAACTGGTCTGCTTCGATGTCAATGACCCTGCCCCTGAAAAATGGCAGACAATCCTGCCGGAAAACACAGACGACCCGCTGACAGGCGTCTTTGTCTGGCAAAACAAGATATTCGCCACCTATAGCCATGATACCGGCGAAGTCCTGAAAGTATTCGACCTCACCGGCAAGTTTCTTCACGACGCCCCGATTCCGCCGCTCAGCACGTTTTCAACCGGCCAGATCCGGACAGAGGATTCGACATGTCTCATGACCTACGACAACTTTCAGGAAAGCGGCAACATTTACAAATATGACTCCACAACCAACGAACTGACGCCATACAGAGAATCAAATGTGCCGATTGACATGAAGGACTGCATCGTCGAGCGCGTTCAGGCCACATCAAAAGACGGCACCAAAGTGCCGATGACCATCATCCGCGGCCCGGACACAAAACTTGACGGCACGGCGGCGACCATCCTCTATGGCTACGGCGGATTCAACATCTCGCTGGATCCGGCATTCAGCACCTCCATCGCGCAGTGGGTGCGCGCGGGCGGTATCTATGTTCAGGCGAACCTGCGCGGCGGCGGCGAGTATGGGCAAAAATGGTATGAAGCGGGCTGCAAGGAAAACAAGCAGAACGTCTTTGACGATTTCGCCGCTTGCGCCGAACACCTGATTAAAAGCGGCTACACCACAAACAAGCGCCTTGCCATTCAGGGCGGCTCTAACGGCGGATTGCTGACGCTGGCGACAGCCCTGCAGAGACCGGAGCTCTTTGGCGCTATCGTCTCCGAAGTGCCGGTCGCCGATATGTTCCGTTTCCACATCGGCTCCTACTACGGCTACAGCTGGAAATCCGATTACGGCGATCCCGATGTCGAAAAAGACTTTAATGTCGCCGCGAAATATTCTCCGCTGCATAACGTCAAAAAAGGCTTCAAGCATCCGCCTCTCCTGATTAAAACCGACGCCAATGACGACCGTGTGCTGCCGTGGCACAGCTTCAAAATGGCCGCGACACTGCAAAGCAAGGAAGACCCCGGCTCCGTGACCCTGCTCAAGATCAGGACTGATGGCGGCCATGCCGCAGGCATGACGGAAGCCCAGCGGCGCGCAGATATTGCCTCTGTCCGCGCTTTCCTCGCCAAAACGCTCGGCCCCATCAACCAGCAGGATTATAAGGCGACGCTGGCAAAAAGGGAAAATCCGGTCAGCCGGGCGATCAGAAAGATCGGAAGAGGGTGATTGGCTTTCTAAGCTGTTTAAAAGGCAGGACATCTCAGGCGTAATGTTATATTAACCTGATGTTAATATGTTAAGTATAACATAGGCATAATAGCGAACGTATAATCAGAGTTTGAGTGTCAAAAATGAGAAAAACGCGCAAGCCCCCTCCTCCAGCTCTTGGCACATCCGAAAACAATACGGGGTTGCCTGATATTCCTGATGAAAGCCTTGCCCGCGCGCTTTCCCCTCCTCATGACAATACGCAGGAAGTTCTGCATGGCGTGACTGTTAAAGACCCCTTCCGCCCACTCGAAAAGCTGGATGCAC
>JAHFPI010000108.1 GCA_023266795.1 Rhodospirillales bacterium | reverse complement strand
CGGCGATGACCTTCAGACCCAGGCTGTGGCCCAGATTGATGATGGTCTTGGTGATCATCCGGTCATCGTCGTTGACCAGCGCATTGCGGATAAAAGACTGGTCGATCTTCAGGTAATCGATCGGGAACTGGCGGAGGTAGCTGAGCGAGGAATAGCCGGTGCCGAAATCATCGATAGCGAGGCCAATGCCCTGCCGGTGCAGCTTGTTAAGGACATCGATGGCAACCTGCATGTTTTCCATGAACACGCTTTCCGTGACTTCCAGTTCAAGCCATTGCGGATCCAGCCCGGTCTCCTTCAGAATATCGGCGACCAGAGCCGAAATATCGCCACGGTGGAACTGCACGCCGGAAAGATTTACCGCGACACAGAGGGGCGGCAGCCCTTTTTCCTGCCACATCTTGTTGGTCTCGCAGGCGGTGCGGAGGACGTATTCGCCGATCGGCACGATCAGCCCCGACTGCTCAGCCACCGGAATGAATTCGATGGGAGAAATGAATTTTCCACCCTCCTTGCTATCATCGGGAAGCCACCAGCGCAAGAGCGCTTCGGCGCCGACCAGCCGCCCTGTCTTCAGGTCGAACTGCGGATGGTAATAAAGCTGCAGCTCTTTCCGGTTCATGGCATTGCGCAGGTCGCGCAGGATCTGGAAGCGGTGCTTCACAGCGCGGTCGAAGTCCTGAGAATAGTAACGCACGGTATCACGGCCTTCTCCCTTGGCGCGGTTCAGGGCAATGTCGGCGTTCTTCAATATCTGGAGCGCGTCAACGCCGTCCTCGGGATAATGCGACACGCCGATGGAAACCCTTATCTGGAAGGTCTCCTGCATAATGCTGACCGGCGTGATCATGGAGGAAAAAATCCTCTCGGCCAAATCGGAACTGCCAGGCTGATCCGGTTTCAGCAGGGTCATAATGATAAACTCGTCCGCGCTGGCGCGGGAAATGACAGCGTCTTCCGGCAAGGCCTTTACCAGTCTCTTGCCGACGGCCTCCAGCAGCCGGTCGCCGATTTCATGGCCCATGGTGTCGTTGATGTCCTTGAAATGGTCGATGTCCACCGACATGACCGCCAGCACATCGCCGTCGTCCAGCATCTTGTTCTTGATCAGGTCTTCCAGCTGCTCGAGGAAATACGTCCGGTTCGGCAGCCCGGTCAGGGCGTCAAAATAAGCCAGCTTGTGAATCTTGTCTTCAGCCTGCATACGCAGGCGTTTCAGGTTTCCTGCGTTCTGGCGGATCAGGTCATTGGCAATCCGGATGGCGATGCCGATTTCGTCATGCGTCTCTTTTTTAAGATGCTGGAGATCAGGCTTCTCCGGACTGCGCGCCGCACTGAGCAGGTTGTTGCGCAGCAGGATCATCGGCTCCAGCAGCCACAGGCTCAGCACCAGCATCAGGACGCTCGTGACGAACCCCGACAAAAAAAGAAGTATCCACAGGGCCTGATGTACATAGCCTACCACGCTCTTTTCCACCCCTGCCGCATTCATCCTGACGACGACGTTGTAGGGGTGCTCAATCTCACCGGGCATGAACATGACTTCGTAGTGCCGGTTGTCGACCGAGCGGTAAGTGGTGGGCATATCCTTGTTCGGGCTGGGGCGCAGCAGTGTCGGCGCGCCGTACATCTGGATCACACTTTCATCCAGACCATAAATAGCGACCCCTTCAATCTCGTCATCGGCCAGAAGTTTTTCCGCCGCCTGCTTTGACAGCGGGGAAACCAGCTGCGCACGGGTATCCCCAAGGGAAAGTACCAGCGCAGAACGGGCGAACTTCCTTAAATTCGACAACTGTTCGGCTTCATAGGAAGGGGCGGTAAAGATCAGGACCACCGTCTGCACCAGCAGAATGGTCACGAACACCGCCGCAGTGATGCGCCAGCTGATCCGGCTCTCCCATATTTCTGCGGGTGAATATCTCATCCCCGGTCGCTCTCCTTCGTTAGATGAATCAATTTCATTTTAAATTTTAATCTAATTAATTTAAAATTATGTGAATGGATGACAACTTTGATTGTTTATTATGTTAATATAATAAACATGCCGTTGATTTAATTTAATATTATTAGAGAGCATATCTCAAAATCAGATGAACATTTAATATTTTTACAATTTTCTTTGTGATTCAGCAAAAGAAACGACTCCACCCGCTGGCGACCCGAGAATCTCATCCTCCCACATAACCAGCCGCCCACGCAAAACCGTCCCCCGTACCCAGCCCATAACCGTCAACCCGTCAAATGGTGTCCAGCCGCATTTGCTCTGGATCCATTTATTGGTGATGGCGCGGGATTTATTCAGGTCGACAACCGCAAAATCGGCGTCGTAGCCAACGGCGATCCGGCCTTTGCGGGCGATCTGATAAACCCGCTGCGGGCCGTGTGCCAGTAAATCCACCAGTCTCTCCAGAGAGAGGCGTCCTTTGCTGACGTGATCTAGCATCAGCGGCAGAATCGTTTGCACGCCCGCCATGCCGCCGGGCGACGCGGGATAAGTTTTGGCTTTTTCCTCGCGCGTATGCGGCGCATGATCCGACCCCAGCACATCGACAATGCCCGCACGAACGGCGTGCCAGAGCGCTTCCTGATGATGCCTGTCGCGGATTGGCGGGTTCATCTGCGCCAGTGTGCCGAGCCGCTCGTAGCATTCCGGTGCAGACAACGTCAGATGTTGCGGCGTGACTTCGACGGTGGCAATGTCTTTGTGTCCGCTGAGAAATTCCATTTCATCAGCGGTGGTGATGTGCAGCAGATGGATGCGCCGGCCCGCTTCCCGCGCCAGCTTTACCGCGCGCTGGCTGGCCTTCAGCGCCGTTTCCACATCGCGCCAGTTGGGATGGTCGCGCACATCATGGCTGGCCTCGGCGATATATTTGCGGGATTTGAGGCGCTCTTCATCCTCGGCGTGCAGCGCCACACGACGGGTGCCGCTTTTCAGCAGCGATAAAATAACATCATCCTCTGCCGCCAGCAGCGACCCCGTGCTCGACCCCATAAAGATTTTTACGCCGCAGCAGCCGGGCAGCATTTCAAGACGCGCAAGGTCGGTAGCATTCTCGGCGCAGCCGCCGATAAAAAAGGCATAGTCGCACCAGGCCCTGTCCTGTGCCCGATGCAGCTTGTCATGCAACGCATCGGCGGTGATGGTCAGCGGGTCGGTATTGGGCATTTCAAAGACGGTGGTGACGCCGCCGGCAATAGCCGAAAGCGTGCCCGTCGATAAATCTTCCTTGTGCGTCAGGCCCGGCTCGCGGAAATGCACCTGCGTGTCGATCGCGCCGGGAAGGATATGCAGGTTTTTGCAATCAATGATTTCTTTGGCCGCGGAAAAACTGCCCAGATCGGCAATCCGGCCGTTCCTGACCGCAATATCGGTTTCCACGATGCCGCCGGAGGTGACAACCGTGCCGTTTTTCAGGATTAAATCGAATATTTCAGCCATGGTTTTCCTCTGAAAAGCTGTTATATTTCTACCATGTAAAAAAGGGAACTTTGATGAGTTTTTTTGAACAAATAGCCGGAAAAGCGCTGCCGAAAGTGGAAGAGGCTGAAGTCAAAGTGGATCTCTCCGGTATGGAAAAGCCGGAGGCGCTGCAAAAGCTCAATACGGTCGTGACCTATTGCAAAAGAAGTTCGGCGGCATCGCTTTATGTCAGTTTCGATCCGGCGCGGGCGGGCGGGGGCGAGACCCTGTTCCAGCCGGTGGCGCGCTATTTCAAGACGGAGAAGTTTAACGGTTACGTCAGCCACGTCATCCCCCTCATGACGGCGGAAAAGGGCGGCCTGTTTGTGGTGTTCAAACTATGACCATCACCCTGCACAACACGCTCACGCGCCGCAAGGAAGAATTCAAGCCGATTGACGCGAAAAAGGTGCGAATTTATTTCTGCGGGCCGACGGTTTATAACTACGCCCATATCGGCAACGGCCGCGCTGCGGTTGTATTTAATTTGCTGGTGAGGGTCATGCGCTACGCTTACGGCAGGAGCCATGTGCAATATGTCAGCAACATCACGGACATCGATGATAAAATTATCGAGGCCGCCAGAATTTCCGGCGAGCCTATCGCGGCGATTACCGAAAAATTCGCGCTGATATATAACGAGGACATGGCGGCGCTCGGCGTTGAAAAGCCCGATCTGCAGCCCCGCGCCACGGAATATATCCCGCAGATGCTGGCGATGATCGGCAAGCTGGTAAAATCCGGCCATGCCTATGCGGCCGAAGGGCATGTGCTGTTCAACGTGCCTGCATGGCCGGATTACGGCGGCCTGTCGCGCCGCAACCGTGACGATATGATCGCCGGCGCGCGGGTTGAAGTAGCCCCTTATAAGAAAGATCCTGCCGACTTTGTGCTGTGGAAACCCTCGACGCCCGACCAGCCGGGCTGGGACAGCCCTTACGGACGCGGGCGCCCGGGCTGGCATCTGGAATGCTCGGCGATGAACGAAGCCCTGAACGGCAATCACTTTGACATCCACGCCGGCGGTGAGGACCTCATTTTTCCGCACCACGAAAATGAAATCGCCCAAAGCACCTGCGCCCACGGCGGCGAGCCCTACGTCAACTACTGGATGCATAACGGCTGGCTGATGGTGGAAGGCCGGAAGATGTCAAAATCCCTCGGTAATGTGGTGCTGGTGCACGACGTTATCCAGCGGGTGCCCGGCGAGGCCATACGCTATGCGCTATTGAGCGCCCATTACCGCCAGCCGTTCGACTGGACGGAAGACCTACTGCAACAATCAAAGCGCACACTGGACCGCTATTACGGGCTGCTCCGCGACACAAAGGATATTGCGGCCAACGATCTTGACGCCCCGAAAACTTTTGTCGCGGCGCTGAAAGACGACCTGAACACGCCCAAAGCCTTTGCCGAACTGGCCGTATTGGCCAAATGCCTTTCCACCGCAAAAAATGATATGGAGAAAGCGGAGGCGAAGGGCGCCCTGCTGGCCGCCGGAAAACTGATCGGGCTGCTGCAGCAGGATGCGGAGGCGTGGTTCAAAACCGGTGGCAACGGCGATGAAGAGGCTATAAATAATAAACTTGAGGAAATGCGGCAGGCGCGCCTCAATAAAGACTATATAAAATCCGACGGAATCCGTGAAGAATTACGCCTGATGAATGTTGATGTTTCTATGACCCCCGCCGGCCTTACATGGAGAAAAAAATCATGACGACAAAACACCCCGAGATATTCCTTGTTCCCGAATCCATGCATCAGGTTGCCTGCGATGGCGGCGGGACGGCGGGCCATCCCAAGGTCTATTACAGCTTCGACGGGCAGGATGAAGTGGTCTGCGGTTATTGCGACAGGCTCTTCACCAAAAAATCCGTCGCGGGCGCAAAACCGCTGAAAGACGCCGCATAAAATGAACGCGGGCGTCACAGACGTCGGGGATGACGAGGCCCTGCTGCGCGTTTATAATCAGGAGTTGGTTGCGCTGGCGGAACAGGCCGCCGCGCCCAGACATCTTGCCAAACCGGATACAACCGCCAAAGCCGTCAGCCCCATCTGCGGCAGCGAAGTCACGGTCGAGCTGAGCCTGCGCGGCGGCAAAGTCGCCGCCTTCGGCTATGAGACCGAGGCCTGCGCGCTGACAAAAGCGGTCGTCGCCATCATGGCCCGCGTCATTGCCGGCAAAACGCGGCAGGAGATCGCCCGTGCGGGCGCTGCGTTGCGCGAAATGCTGGACGGCAGCGGCCTGCCGCCAACGGGCGACTGGGCGGATTTAAAAATCCTGCTGCCGGTGATGGAATACAAGGCGCGGCATAATGCCATCCTGCTGCCGTTTGAAGCGGTGGAAAAGGCGTTTGAAAAAGTGGATATTGACGGCTAATACATCGCCGATATTTGCGGCGAGGCCGGACGCAGGTTCAACTGCGCGTACTTGTCCAGCCCCTCCATCATTCTGGCGGCAATCAGCTCCGGCGGTACGGCCTTTCTGGCAGCACGCGCCGGAGCCTCCTGCGCTTGAAGGGCGGTGGTGGAGTCCACTTTTGACGCTGATAATGGCGGTAAAGCGGCGATAGCGCCCTTCGGTAGAAGAGCCGGTGATGCAATCGTGGGAGGAGGCACCGGCCCTTCTCCGCCCGTTCCTTTGCGAAGTATGGGAGGGAGGAACAGGGGAGAACTTGTTGAAGAAGAATTCGCGACTGCCGGCGCAGCGCTGCTGCCGGTATCCGTCGACCAGATAATATCGTCGGTGTTGCCCGCTGCCGGAGAGATTCCGTCGTTCAGCTTTTGGGCGATCATGGTGTCCGCCGTCGGCGTACCGGCTGGCGATTTATTGTTCAGCAGGCTGGCAATAATGGTTTCGCCTA
>JAHFPI010000107.1 GCA_023266795.1 Rhodospirillales bacterium | reverse complement strand
GCCAACAAGGCCAGAGTGGTCAGGGAGGCCAGAGCCAGCCGAAGTCGTTGAGCGAAAGCCTCAAAGACAAAATCAAGAACATGCACGCCTCACCGGAAGACGAGCGCCGCGAAGAGCGCAAGGCGGGCAATGATAACGCAGCCGAAGGCGAGGGCGCAGGAGACAAGAAAAAAGATCAGGGACAGCCGGACGGCAAGGACGGCGAAGGAGAAGGCAAGGAGAAGCCCGGCGGCAAGGGCTGGGATCAGGATCCGTCGGCGGACAAAAATCAGCCGGAGAAAAAAGTCGGCGATCTGCGCCAGCAGGAAATTATCGACGACATGACGCCTGAGCAGAAAGAGGCGATGAAGCAGGCGATGAAAGAAATGGACAAGCCGGGAGATGCGGCGCTGTCCATGCAGGGCGGCGTGAGCCGCGACCTTGACCTGTCGAAGCTGGCCAAAGGGGACTGGAAGGATTTCAACCGCCGCGTGCTTGAGCTAAGCCCGATCATCAATTCCGTTGCCGAAGCGCTCAAGCAGATCCGCGATGCGCAGAAAAAGCTAGTGATGAAGCAGTCAAAAAGCCTCGATTATATGACGGAGGACGGCGACATTCAGGGGCGTCTGGACAGGGACAAGATTCTGGAGACAAAATACAAGCAGGTGACGCGGGCGCCGCTGCGCGGTGACGATTTCAAGAAGTTTCAGGAAGATGCGGCGCACGTCAACGAGAGCACGATCGAGTTCTTCCAGATGATCGACGGCTCCGGAAGCATGCCGTACCTGCGCCTGACCAACGGCACGACGGCGATGGAGGCGGCACTGCAAAGCGCGGTAATCATGTACATGGCCTGCCGCAAGGCGGATATTGACGCTTATATCATGATGTGGGGTGACAACGACCCGCTGGTGATCGCGCGCCCTGACTCAGACCTCAAAAAAGTCGGTGAATTGCTGGAAACCTTGCGTAACGGCACGGGCAGCGGCACCAGTCTCGCGCCGGGGCTGGAGAAATCAGTTTACGAGATGTCGGTGCATCACAACAAGCACGGCACGATCAGCGGCAGCTCCCATGTGCAAGTTTACTCTGACGGCGACATTGCCGATGCCGAGGCGGCCAGCAAAGCCCTTGAGACGATGGCGCGCAACGGCAGGAACCTGACGGTGGATGTGGCGGTGCTGCGCCCGCAGAACGAAGGGTCGCGGCAGACCGAAATGGAAAAAGTGGTGGAGGGCGTAATCGAGTCCACCCATTCCAAAATGGTCGGGCAGATGCGCGGGTATGACGCGAATGAAATTCCCAGGGAACTGGCGCGCACGATGCTGCGGCGGGTCAGGGGCATCGAAGTCAAGACAGAACCGGACAGCAACAAGCGGAAACGCCTTAAAAGCCTTTACGACAAGATGAAATTATAACTTTGTAGCAGTGGAGAACGATGATGACAAAAATAATGGATACCAAGATCGTTGACCTGACAGCGGAAGACATCCAGAAGCTGACAAAGCCGATTGGCATCGAGGGCATGCCGTATCCCATGGTGATGTATGCGGCGGGTGCGGATGGCCGGATGGAGCAGAAGATCGGCGTCATCGACTCGCTTGCCAATGCGATGAAAGTCTACACGGAAAGGCCGCTGGAGGAAGTGCAGGGCAAGCTGTTCCGCGAAATGCCGATTCCCTCGATGTTGCTGATGCTGCGCGACCTGCTGGCCAAGCAGGCGCCGACCAGCAGAAACCGCATTTTTACGGTGTTCGGCGATCCGGCTTTTGGCAAGTCCTTCCTGTTCAAATCGGTTTCCAGCATCGTCCACCCGCAGGGCGCCATTCAGGTGGATTGCGGCGGCATGAACATGCGCGAGATTTTCTTCCGTACCGTGATTGATTACGGCGCGGGCGTCAAGGAAGTGCTGGACCAGCGTCTGGCCGAGGGCAAAATATCGCAGGCGACAATTGATTATTTGAACAAGGAGTTCCCTGATTCCGTGGTGAGCAAGGACGGCAAGAGCGTCATTGATTGGGACAGGGTTGGCGCTCCCGGGAAAGACGAGGATCGCGGCGCTGCTTTCGAAAGAGCCGCCAAGGTCATGAATACCGTCTATGACCGGGAGAATATCACGCATCTCAACAACTCTTTCGGGATCAAGACGGTGCCGGGCGAGTTTTTCGAGGCGCTGTGGAGCGGGCGTCCGCTGTTTCTGGATGAATTCAACAAATCCAAAAGGGGCACGCTGGACTCGTGGCAGACGGCTCTGCAATTCCTCAACGGGGAGGAGGATTCCGTCACCATTTATAACCCGATGTCGCAGTCTGCCGGTGACGACACGATGAAAGCCATCACGGTCACCCGCGCCGACATGAAACCGGGGTTCATTGTCGGTGTCGCCGGTAACGAAGGCAAGGACGGCGATACGACGCAGGAGCTGTCGGAATCGATGATGACAAGGCTCAACCCGATGTACGTCGGCAACCCGACGATCCGCGACTGGGAACACCGTATTTCACAGGTCTGGACGGGACTGCCGCTGGTCACACTCTATAGCATCTTTCAGGATTTTGCGACCGACAAGCCGGAGGAATTCACGCAGTTCCTGCTGGATCTGCGCAAAATGGGTCTGAGCAATCAGGAGATTGCCGCGATTCCCAACAAGGAAATTTATTTCCTGCAAAACTGGCCGGATACGCTTCTGGCGGTCAGACAGGTGGCAACCCAGCAGAATTTCCGCTATCAGCTGGGCAATCCGGAATCAAAACTTTTCGAAGAGGATGCCTATAAAGATTTGAGCGACGAGATTAATAGCGATGCGAGCGCCAAGCAGATTGGCGTGAGTTTCCGCAAAATCATCGCCGATCACAACAAAGCGGTGGAAGGCGCGCCCGAGGCCCGCGAGTCAAAAGGGCTGACACCGAATATTCAGGGAGCGCTTGATCCGGCGCATCTTTCCGGCATGGGTGTGCCGGAAGCGGGGTGGCATCATTTTGGCGCCAATCTGGCGGCGGCGATGATCGAGGATATCATCAATGTGACCAAGGATATGCCTTTGACCCGCGCGGCGCTGATTGACGAATGCAAGGCGAACGGGATTATGCCGGAAGTTTATCAGGAGGCGCGTCCGAGCGATGCCGTGAAACCCCTGTCGGACCTGATGAAGTACGACGAGCTCAGGGATATGGGCGGTACGGACGAACTCAGGGCGATGCAGGGCGTGGTAATGATGGCGCTGCGCTCCAGATATGCCGACCTGACGGCGTCGGATGACCAGATTGTGCCGTTGGAGAATCTGGGCAGGGCGATGCAGTCCCTCAGGGAGGCAAAAGAGACGACAACCAAGCAGTTCATTGTTCCGAATGATGATCTCAATCTGGTCAAGGCGCAGCCGATTATCGCGGCGGAGGCTATCTCCAGCTATACGGAGTTAGATGGTCCGGCGCGGGAAGGCGTGGATTTCCGTTCCGTACTGGCGGCGATGGCCATTCCCGATTATGCCGAGCAAAATCGCGGGAATATATGGCCGAATGACCTGATGGAGATGCTGGAGCGGAGCGGCGAACCGCTGCCGGATGAGGCGGATACGGCGGAAATGGAAATCTACAACATGCTGATGGGCAAGTCCGGCAACGGGTTTAATCTCGGCATCGCTTCCGCAGTCAATACGGCAGGCGATCCGGTCTATCTTTATATCCTAGAGGATAAGGAAGCCGGGCAGACGCTGGTTATCGGGCCCGAGAAAATTTCCGTTCAGCTGGATTCTGTCCTGCGGCGGAACGGCGTGAGCTACCTGATCAAGTCGGATGAAAAGACCGGCGAGAAAATCGACGAGTTCCTGACGGAGGGTACGCGCGGCAGGCAGAAAAACGGCTCGATCCCGAAGGGCACCAGCAACGATGTGACCGAAAGCCTTATCAACGCTTTCGGACGCGTCAGCGCGTTCCCGGAAAAGTACGTCAAAGGGGACGTTATCATCGAGGGCACCACGCTGGGCAGTATCATTGTCGATGCGGATGATGCGCCGGTAGTGTATACGCGCTTTGTCAAGTCACCGAAAGTCGGCATGTAATAAAGGAGAAATGCCATGAAAGCGAATGCAAAAGATATTAACCGGATACTGGAAAATCTAGCCCTGCAAAAGGCGGGTGATACGGCGCAGCACGGCGTGGAGCACGGCAGCACGATCTGCCGCCTGCCTGCCAAAAGCTGGCAGGCCGACATCATCCGCAAGTCGCCGGATATGCTGCAGGCACGGAATCCGATGGAGCTGCGGCAGGCGATGAAAGACCCCGCCAAGCCGGTGATCTTCTTGTCCACGGAAGCGATAGTGACGCGCGATGTCATCGACCGGATCTGCGCCGAAAATCCGCTCAACAAAATGATTATCTGGGAGACGGATTGATTTCCTAGCGCGTCTTCAGGAGTCTGGCGGCGTCGCGGGCGGCGTAGGTCAGTATGCCGTCGGTGCCGGCGCGTTTGAAGGAGAGCAGCGTTTCCATCAATGCTTTTTCGTAGTCGAGCCAGCCGTTTTTGGCGGCGGCCTGAAGCATCGCGTATTCGCCGCTGACATGGTAGGCGAAGGTCGGGACGGCGAAAGTGTCCTTGACGCGGCGGATGATGTCGAGATAGGGCAGACCCGGTTTCACCATCACCATATCCGCACCCTCGGCGATGTCGAGCGCGACTTCGCGCAGCGCTTCGTCGCTGTTGGCGGGGTTCATCTGGTAGGTTTTCTTGTCGCCCTTCAGGAAAGAACCGGAACCGACCGCGTCGCGGAACGGGCCGTAAAAGGCGGAGGCATATTTCGCGGCATAGGCCAGTATGGCGACATCGGTGCGCCCTCGTGAGTCAAGCGCGGCGCGGATGGCGCCAATGCGGCCGTCCATCATGTCGGAGGGAGCAACGATATCAGCGCCCGCATCCGCCAGGCTTAGAGACTGCCGGATCAGCACGTCTATCGTTTCGTCATTCAGGATGCTTCCATCAGCGCCCATCAGGCCGTCGTGGCCGTGGCTGGTGTAGGGGTCGAGCGCCACATCGCAGATAATGCCGATCTCCGGCACGGCGTCTTTCAGCAGGCGCACGGTGCGGCAAATGAGATTGGCCGGATTATAGGCTTCTTTTCCGTCCGCTGTTTTTTTGCCGGAAGGCGTGACCGGAAACAATGCGACTGCCGGAATACCGAGTTTAGCGGCGGTTTCAATTTCTTTCACCAGCACATCCGCCGAATAGCGGCTGACGCCGGGCATCGAGGCAATCGCTTCCGTCAGGTTTTTACCTTCCGTCACAAACACCGGCCAGATCAGGTCATTGACCGTGACCTGATTTTCGGACACCAGACGCCGGATCCATTCCGTGCGGCGGTTGCGGCGCATCCGCGTCTTGGGGTAGGCGGCTTCGGTACGCGTTGTTTCAACGGCGGGCTGTGATTTCAGGGCGTGTGTTGCTTTTTTCATGGTACTGAATTTCGGATTTTTATGTCATTTCGTCAACTACTTTTCGTTTTTTACGTAACATATTGAAATATAACGACAAGTATTAATTGACATAATATTACATTAACTGCTACAATGAGGTAGTTTAAATACAAAAAAGGTTTAATGGCCGTGGGTGCAAGCGGATTACGTAGCTCATTCAATACACCGGTTCCTCCGAGGGATCAGGATGCTTTTTTAAAGGCCATCGGCGATGGCGATAATGCGCTTTTCTCAAAATTCCTGCGCCTATACGGCGATGCTATCCTCGACAAAAGAGATCGCTACGGCAACACGCCGTTAATGCGTGCGGCGGGGCGCGGTCATAAAGATATGGTAGAGACGCTGCTGGATCGAGGCGCCGACATCAGCCAGAAAAACCATGAGGGCTGGACGGTTCTGATATTTGCGGCGAAGGGCGGCCACAACGACGTCATAGAGCTTTTACTGGAAAAGGGCGTTGTCGTTGACGAGAAAAGCAGGGTTGGCAGGACTGCGCTGACCTTTGCAGCGGCGGAAGGAAAGACGGATACGGTAGAGTTTCTGCTGGCAAAAGGGGCTGTTATTGATGAAACAGCGAATAACGGCAGGACAGCTCTCACGTGGGCAGCGCAGAACGGGCACACGGCTACGGTAGGGTTTCTGCTGGAGAAGGGGGCCGTACCCGGCGTGAAAAGCAACGATGGCTATACGGCTGCGGCTTATGCTCAAAATTTTGATAAACCCGAAGTAGCGGCGCTGCTTGAGAAACGCTTTTTGGATGATACCGATTGTTCCAAAGGGCTGCGGCGCTCCATGCCCGTTCCCCATCTTATCGGCGCTCCGCGCAAACCCTGAAAATATCAGCAATATTAACGGCATGTATTCATTGACATAACGCTCAATAGCAATTATTGTGCAGTAAAATAAATACAGCACAAAGGCACGGCGGCATGAATCTCCGCAAACTGAAAAATGTGTTCAATACCGAGCCTTCTTTGCAG
>JAHFPI010000106.1 GCA_023266795.1 Rhodospirillales bacterium | reverse complement strand
TGACGGATATCGCCCGCATCATCGAAGGACCCGAACTCAGGCGCGGCGTTACCGAACTGAACGGCGACGGCGAAGTTGCGGCGGGAATCGTCATCATGCGTCCCGGCAACAACGCGCTTAATGTTATAAAAGCCGTCAAAGCGAAAATCGAGAGCCTTAAACCCGGCCTGCCCGAGGGAGTCGAGATCGTCCCCGTTTATGACCGCTCGCCTTTGATTGAAGGCTCGGTGAAATACCTGAAACAAAAACTCATCGAGGAAGCGGTCGTCGTTTCCCTTGTCTGCCTGCTTTTCCTGCTGCATGTGCGTTCGTCTTTCGTCGCCATTGTCACCCTGCCGCTGGGGGTGCTGGCGGCCTTCATCATCATGTCGTGGCAGGGGATCACCGCCAACATCATGTCGCTGGGCGGCATTGCCATTGCCATCGGCGCGATGGTCGATGCCTCCATCGTCATGGTCGAAAACGCGCACCGCAAGCTGTCGGGATTGCCGGAAGACGCGCCGACGCAGCAAAAAACCGACGCCCTGATTCTGGCCGCCAAGGAAGTGGGGCCCGGCCTGTTTTTTTCCCTGCTGATTATCACGGTCTCTTTCCTGCCCGTCTTCGCGCTGACGGGGCAGTCGGAGCGCCTGTTCACGCCGCTGGCCTTTACCAAGACCTATTCGATGGCGGCGGCGGCTATTCTTTCCGTCACCGTGGTGCCGCTGCTGATGCTCTGGCTGATTCGCGGGCGCATCCGCACGGAAGAGGCCAATCCGCTTAACCGCTTTTTTATCGCGGTTTATAAGCCTGTCCTGACAGTAGCCCTGCGCGCCAAATGGCTGACGTTGTTTGTAGCCGCCGGTTTGCTCCTGAGCGCGGCGTGGCCGGCGATGCGGACGGGCTCTGAGTTCATGCCCGCCCTTTATGAAGGCAGCCTCCTTTATATGCCGACCGTTCTGCCCGGCGTGTCGGTCAGCAAGGTGAAGGAAGTCCTGCAAACGACAAACCGCGCCATCAGGCAAATTCCGGAAGTGGAACTGGTGTTCGGCAAGGCGGGGCAGGCCGACACGGCGACCGATCCCGCCCCAATCTCCATGATCGAAACCTGGATCAGGCTGAAACCCCGCGAGCAATGGCGCTCCGGCATGACGGTCGATAAGCTCATCAAGGAAATGGATGCGGCGGTGAAAATGCCTGGACTGGTCAATTCATGGGGCTACCCCATCAAAATCCGCCTTGATATGGTGACCACGGGCATCCGTACGCCCGTCGGCATCAAAATTTCCGGTTCCGACCTTAACACCATCGGCAATATCGCCCTGCAAGTCGAGCAGGCGGTGAAGAACATCCCCGGCACGCGCTCGGCCTTTGCGGACCGCGTCGTCGGCGCAAAATATCTTGAAATCGAGCCCAACCGCGACGCGCTTGGCCGCTATGGCATCGATCTCGGCACCGTGCAGGATGTGATCGCGACGGCTTTGGGCGGAATGCGCCTTGCCGAAGCCGTACAGGGGCGCGAGCGCTACGGCATCATGCTGCGCTACGACCGGCCCTTCCGCGAATCCATCGAGGACGTCAGCGATATTCTGGTCGCCACGCCCGACGGCGCGCAAATCCCGCTGGCGGAGCTGGCGACCATCAAACTGGCGCCGGGGCCGCAGATGATCGTCTCCGAAAACGCGCGGCTGAACGGCTGGGTGTTCGTGGACATTACCGAACGGGACATCGGCAGCTACGTCAGGGAAGCGCAGCGCATTGTGGCTGAAAAAGTCAAACTGCCCGCCGGATACTCCGTCGGCTGGTCCGGCCAGTTCGAGCAGATGCTGGAAGCGCAGCAACGGCTCAACATCGCCATCCCCGCGACGATTGCGATTATTTTTATCCTGCTTGTCCTCCACTTTGGCAGGATCGACCGCACATTAATGGTCATGCTGTCGCTGCCCTTCGGCCTGATCGGCGGCGTCTGGATGCTCTATCTGGCGGGTTATAACTTCTCGGTCGCCGTCGCGGTGGGATTTATCGCGCTCGCCGGCATCGCCGTGGAAACGGCGGTCGTCATGCTGATCTATCTCGACCAGCAGGTGCGCCACAGCCCGCCGCAGAACATGCCGGAGCTGTTCGAGGCCGTGATGCACGGCGCCGCGCTGCGCGTCCGGCCCAAGCTCATGACGGTTTCTGTGATTATCGCGGGGCTGCTGCCGATTTTCTTTACCGAAGGCTTCGGCTCGGACGTCATGCGCCGCATTGCGCTGCCGATGGTCGGCGGCATGGTCACGACCACGCTGCTAACGCTGATCGTCATTCCCGTCGTGTATTACATTTATGAGGGCCGGAAGTTAAAGCAATAAGGCGCGCAACCCCTTAGCCCGTTTTTTCTTCCCAGAAATCTGGCCCGCGCAGCAGCTTGCCAAGCGCATCCTCGCCGGGCTTTGGCGCGCCACGGCGCTTTTGTTCGATGAGGCGTTCATTATAGGTCGGCTGCGCAACCTGCCGGAAGATACCGAGCGGCAGCGGCGCGGCGGGATAGTGCAGACGGGACAGCAAAAAGGCAAGGTTGAAATCAGCCGGATCATGAACCAGAAGATCGGCGGCGCTGATGCCGTTCTGTCCCAGCGTCACAACCTCGGGCGTTGTGCCCTTCATCCGGATGCCTTTGTCGCTTTCCCTGCCGAAAATAATCGGCTCTCCCGCTTTCAGCATGACGGTGTTATCGGAGCGTTTTTTCTTGTCCGCAACCGCCTCCAGCGCCCCGTCGGCAAAGGTGACGCAGTTGAAAAGGATTTCCACGAAAGATATTCCCCTGTGCCGCTCGGCCTGCTTGAACACTTCCTTCATGGTCGTCAGGTCGGAATCCAGCACCCGCGCCGCAAAAGTCGCACCGGCGGTCAAGGCCAGCGACAAGGGCTGCACCGGCATATCAATGGAGCCGTACACCGAGGTTTTTGAAATGGTTCCCGCCGCAGAAGTGGGAGAAGCCTGCCCCTTGGTCAGGCCGTAGATCTGGTTGTTAAACAGCAGGTAATTAATGTCGGGATTCCGGCGCATCGTATGCAGGAAATGATTCCCCCCGATCGAAAGGCTGTCCCCGTCGCCGCTGACAACCCAAACGGACAAGTCGGGGCGCGTTGTTTTCAGGCCCATAGCCACGGTGGCGGGACGGCCGTGAATTGTGTGTAACCCGAAAGTATCCAGATAATAAGGGAAGCGCGAGGAACAACCGATGCCGGAAACAACAGCTATTTTCTCCTTGGGGATTTCCAGCGCGGCGAAAGCCGCAGTGACCCCGCTCAATACCGGAAAAGCGCCGCAACCGGGGCACCATTTCGGATCTATTGCGCCCAAGTAGTCTTTGCGGCTGCAGGGCGGCTGGGCTGTGTTTTGTTCCATGGTTATTTCTCTTTCAAACGGTCAATGATGGCATCTTCTATCTCCCGCTCGGTGAACGGCCTTCCCTCGACGACATTCAGGTTGCGGATATACTCTTTGGCGAATTCAGCCCGCAATTTCAGCCAGAGCTGGCCCATATTGTTTTCGGGAACCAGCACATCGGGAAAGCGCCGAATCAGGTCGCCCAGATCTTCCGGCAGCGGATGAAGATAGCGCAAGTGCGTGCAGGCCACCGGCATTCCCGTTTTATGCAGCTTTTCAACAACCTGCCGGATGATGCCGTAGGTGCTGCCCCAGCCGATCAGCAGCAGTTTTCCTGCGGGATCGCCGTGAACGGTCAGCGGGCCGATTTCCTTTGTGACATTATTTATTTTCTCCGCCCGCAGCCGCGTCATTTTCTGGTGATTCTTCGGATCGTCGCTGATCATGCCGGTGAGATCTTTTTCCAGCCCGCCGACACGGTGTCCCTTTCCCGCCGTCCCCGGCACGACCCAGGGCCGCGCCAACGTTTCGGGATTCCGCTCATAGGGAAGGAATTTATCTTTACCCTTCAGTTCTCGGGAAATGGTGATTTCCGGCAGGTCATCAAGTTCCGGAATCCGCCAGATCTCCGTTCCGGTCGACAAATAGTTATCGCTTAAAACAACCACCGGCGTCATATATTTCACCGCCACGCGGGCCGCTTCCACGACCACGTCAAAGCAGTCTTTCGGCGATTGCGCCGCCATGACAACCAGCGGAGAATCGCCGCTGCGCCCCCAAAGCGCCGCCAGCAGATCCGACTGTTCCGTCTTGGTCGGCAGTCCGGTGGAAGGTCCGGCACGCTGGACATCGATGACCACAAGCGGCAATTCGACCATCACCGCAAGGTTTATAAACTCCGTCTTTAGCACAAAACCTGGGCCGGAGGTCGCGGTCGCGGCAAGGGCACCGCCATAGGCCGCCCCGACAGCCGCCCCGACGGCGGCAATTTCATCCTCGGCCTGAAAGGTAAAGACATCGGGCCACGCCAGCTTGGACAGCTCCTGCATAATTTCCGAAGCGGGCGTGATCGGGTAGCCACCGAAGTACAGCGGCAGCCCCGCCTTGGCCGCCGCAGACACCAGTCCGAGCGCGGCCGCCTCGTTTCCCGTCACCCGCCGGTAAAAACCGGGTTCGCGTCCGGCGGCAGCACCCTCCAGCACAAAAATGACGGGAAAAACGCCCGTGCTTTCGCCGTAATTCCAGCCGCTTTGCAGGGCGATCTTGTTGGCGCCGGCAACTTCAGGATGGCGGGAGAATTTACGATCCAGCCATTGCAGGGTTGTTTTGAGATCGCGCTGGTAAAGCCAGCAGGCAAGCCCCAGGGCAAAGAAATTCCGGCAGCGGTCTATTTCTTTTTCCTTTTTAAGAAGCTCGGTTTTTTTCAGGGACTCTCTGGTGATTTTCGTCATGGGGACGGGAAACAGCTGATAGTCTTTCAGCGCCGCCGTATTCAGGGGATTTTCGGCATAGCCCGCCTTGCTTAAATCATCGGCGGTAAAGGTGTCTTCATCGACAATCAGGATTCCGCCCTTTTTAAGGCACGGGATATTTTTCCTGAGCGCTGCGGGATTCATCGCCAGCAGGGTGTCCGCTTCATCGGCAATGGTATGGACTCTGCCAACGCCAAAGGTGACCTGAAATCCCGAGACGCCCGCCAGCGTTCCCAGCGGCGCGCGGATTTCAGCGGGGAAATTCGACAGCGTCGCCACTTCGTTGCCCATGATGGCGCTGGCGGCGGTAAAGCGTTCTCCCGCCAGCTGCATCCCGTCGCCGGAATCTCCCGCAAGGCGTATGGTGGCTTTGTTTATCGGCTGTCTGATCACGTCTATACTTTCTGCTGGCAATGCGTTCATCGTCATTTTCCGCCTATCTGAAATGCGAGGGAATATCGCCCGAAAAATCCTTATCCGGGTCGGAACGCTTCGCTTTTTCAATCAACTGTTCTTCGGTTTCCACATGCTCATCGTCCTGCACGCAGCAGTCGACGGGGCATACGGCGACACACTGCTGCTCGTCAAAGAACCCCACGCATTCCGTGCAAAGATCGGGGTCGATCTCGAAAATATCCTGCCCCATGGTAATCGCCTTGTTCGGGCACTCCGGCTCGCAGGCCATGCAGTTGGTGCATTCTTCGGTAATTTTCAAAGCCATATTCTTTCTCCTTTTTTAAGTGGTTAGATCATTCCTGACAACATTCTCCGGACAAGCACGGGGATCATGCTTTTCCTGTATAGCGGCGGCAATATATCCTGTTTTAGCGGGCTGATGTCCTTTACCGCCAGCTTTCCTATCGCCGCGATCATTTCTTCCGTGCTGCTACCCTTGAATTGTTCCGCAGAAAACTCCCGATATACGGGGCGGACTTCCATGCCGATGATGCATACTTTAATCATGCGCCCGTTTTTCGTCTCCTCAACCCCTGCCGCCACGCCCAGCGACGCGAAATCGATTGCGTTGCGGATGCGGAGCTTCTCGTAAGCCACGTTTATTTTCAACGGCAGACTGATGTCAATGGACACAAGCAGCTCGTCCTTCGCAATGGCGCGCGGGTTCATGCCGTCTTCCGGATAAAGTTCCCGAATCTGAATCTCGCGTTCCCCCCTGCTGCCCGCCACGCGCAGCTTTGCGTCCAGCAGCATCAGAACGGGCGCTAAATCCGATACGCAGCGCGCGCGGCATAGCGGTTCGCCGTCCTTTCCCGCATTCGGAATAAAATGGCAGACGTCGCCGCCCGCCTTGTAACAGGCGCTGTGATTATCGCGGTTGATAGCGCCCTGATTAAAATAGGTACAGCGGTTGTCGACCAGAATATTGCCGCCGATTGTCGCCTGCGTTCTGATCTGCGGCGTGGCGATCTTGCGCGCCGTTTCGGCCACGACCGGAAGATGCTTGATGACAAGCGGGTGAGAGATAAGCTGGCTCAACGTCGTCAATGCGCCGATGCGGATTGTTTTATCATTTTCATGAACGCCCGAAAGACCGGCAATGCCGGAAAGCGAGATCAGCGCGTGCGGCGCGGGCAGACCGCGTTTCATCGCCGGTATTACATCCGTTCCACCGCCAT
>JAHFPI010000105.1 GCA_023266795.1 Rhodospirillales bacterium | reverse complement strand
TGACATGGTTCAGTTTTTAGTCGAGAACGGCGCCCAGATTGACGCCTCCATCGAACCTTTCGGCCACACCGCCCTCTATCTTGCCGTCCAGCATGGGCATCAGGCCATCGCCAAATACCTGCTCGGCAAGGGTTCGGGGCTGGGGGTGCGGGATACTTTCATGGGAACAGGCCTGCTGCATCTGGCCGCCGGCAAAGACGATACGCTCATGGCGGGAATTCTGATCGCCGCCGGAATCAATATTTTTCAGGCAGACAAAAAAGGCCAGACCGCCCGCGACATCGCCGCCGGGCACGGCTATCACCGGCTGTCCCGAACGCTCCTGAAAGTCATGGAACATCAGGCAAAATACGCGGCGTAGCGCCGCACAGTTCCAGCCAGACGGCATTGTTCTGGTCGCTTTGCCTTTTTGTCTCTTCCGTATCGGAAGTTGCCACATAAACCGGCTTATAGATGTCGCAAAAGCTAGCGCGTGAACCGTTCGCGCACCCGCCTTGCAGCAGAAGCATCCCGAGACAGGCGGTCACGCACCGTGTTTGCCGTGTGAATATCATCGAGCACCCGTTTCATCTGGTCAGATTCTTCAGTCTTGCGTCCCTGCCTTACGAGAAGGAAGGCGATGCCCGCCGCCAGGACGAAAAGACCGGCAACACCCGCCAGCTCATAGAGCATCAGATTTCCCCGCTTTTGTCGCGGAGCGCCTTTTCTGTCTCGTCGATAAGAGCGTCGTCAACAGTTGTCGGCGTTTTTTGCGCGATCTTCCGGACAAGGGTAAAAAGAGATTTTAGCGCGAAAACAAGCAGGGAGGCGATGCCTCCCGCCAGCGAGAGGCTCAGGGCATTGATATTCGCGGGCAGTAAAAATCCTAAATCTTGCATGATGAATCCTTTTTTTGGTTAAGCGTTGACGGGGAGAACCATAGCGGCGGCCTGTTCATAGACGGAAGCATCGTACCATCCCGCAGGCCGGGCGGCAGGCGGCGGGCCGTTTTCACGAACGACAATGGCCCGCACCAGCGACAGGAGAACCCGCTTTGACGCGAGACTTACTTTATCCGTCCTTTTGACGCCCATCGCCTTCGCCACGCCGTAGATATAATTGTCCGTCGCGTTTTCATGCGGCGGCGCATAGCGGTTGATAAGGCTTTCGACCGTATCAAGGCCGTATTTTAAATGATAGGTCAGCAACGTCTTCATCAGGGCGCGCAGGCCGTACAGCGCCGAAATGAACTCGACAAAATCCAAGTCCTGCTGCGGTTCCTGTTTTTGCCCCTGCCACACGACTTTCGACAAACGGATATTGCCGGGATTGTTGTTTCGGATCCCGCGGGGAAGAAAAAAGAAGTTCATGCTTTTATCCTTTGGCGCGCAAATAATGTTCGATGCGCGATATGCCGTCGCTCATGCTGTTGATCCGCTGCTCAAGCGCGGCCAGACGCTCGGCCGTATGCCCGTTGCTGCCGATCCATTTTTCGATATGATCGACGCGCTTCGTCAGCGACGCCGCCCACCACACGGTCGCGACAAGATGCGCGATCAGCGTGACGGTCAGCATCAGCAGCGGAAGGACGGAATCGTCGCCCGTCATGTTGTTATGTTCCTTCCGGATACTCCGGCTGTTCGGGAAGCGGACCGGCGGCGCCGTTCACGATGGCGCGGAGACTGGCAACATAGGTCTGCCAATCCGCCGGAAAAGAAACGCCGGCCTTGAAACAGCGGAAGGCAACAAGATCCGATTTGGTTAAAGCCTGAATAGCCGAGGCCTTTAGAGTCTCGGCATCCTCATGGGCGCGCAGGACCGCCCGTTCCGTTTCGAAAGCCGCCATTTCTTCGGCCGTCATTTCAACGTTCATCTGGCCTTCAGATGTGCAAATTGTCTTCATCATGTGTTTTTAACTCCATAAAGGTAAATTTTTCCGCTTGTAAATGTTCCGGCGGACGGCAGAAATTGGATAGCATTAACAACGTTAATATTGAGATGAACTGTTGTTTTGCAGGGGGCAAGAGCCCCGCTGTCCACCAATAAAAATTCGCAAATTCCACAGCCACTGCCGGATAGTGGATTAACGATCGTCCCGTATCCATTAACCTTTTGCGAAGATCCGGTGGCCGTTAAAATAAGCACGGGCGTGGTTGTAGCGCCTGTGTAGGTCGGTGCCGTCGAGCCGCCCGTGGTTATTTGCGCTTTTTGATTTGCCAAAGTGGCGGCATAAGTGGAGCCGTTGTTCGTTGAAGCCTTGAAGCCAATAGATGCCACACCTGACGTCAATATTTCACTGAAGACAACGTAGTACAGGTCATACGAAGAAGTAATCAGGGATGCAAAACTTAGAGACGCGCTTGAAGAAGCCGTCGCCGTGCTGAGCAACACCACGCTGCTTGACATGTTTGTCAGCTGCGATCCATCCACCGCCGGAAGCTTGGCCGAACCGTCGAGTTGCACCAGATTGCTTGCCGCCGTGCCGAGCGTCAGGAGAGAGGCTGTTCCGCTGCCGGTAAAATAGGGAACTTTGTTCGACGCGCTCGTAAGCCCCGCCAGCGCCGCCAGTTCCGCGTCATAGGCCTGAACATCTGTTCCGATGACAAGCCCGAGACTGGTGCGCGCGGCGGCGGCGGTTGTAGCGCCCGTGCCGCCACTTGCAACGGGTATAATGGATGCGTTCATCAGGATAAAATTCGTGCCGTCGTAGACCAGCGTATAAACGCCGGTCGTCGCCAGCATGCCGGAATCTGGATCAGAACCTGCCAGTGTTTTTATATTTTTTGTCCCGAGGCTGTTCACATTGATCGTCGAAGCGCCGGTATTGGCGTTCACCGGCTTTAACGTCACCATCTGACCCGTGGCATAAGCCGTAATGGCGGGAGAGGGCGCCACGGCATAGGCGTTGGCCGCCCCTGTATCCGTTGCATGGCTTAAAAAGCGCGGCGTCGCCGTTCCCACATACGGGGTGAAAGTATTCCCCGTCGCATTCACTTCGCCGAGATTGATCCAGTCCGTGCCGTCATAAATTTTAAAAATCCACGGCGTTGCCGTATCGTCGAGCCAGAGGATGCCCGCTTCGGCATACGAAGCGGCGGAAGAGCCCTTGTGATGATTGAGCAAGGCTTTTTTACCGTCATTATCGGCGGTCCTGTACTGCAAACCGCTCTGGTCGGCACCGATGGTGGGGGTCGCTTGTGTCATGGATGTTTTTCTCCTTAAAAGTTAAACTTGTTCGCCATAGCCCTTGGCGAGGTAATCGAACGTGCGCGAAATACCCGTTCCCACCGCATTAAAGAAGCGGATCGTAAAACCGCTGGCCGAGGGGCTGGTGATCGCGTAATAATCCCCCGTCGCCATATCCTGCGCCGTGATGGAAAGGGCGGGCGGCGCATGAAACGGCGACGTAAATGTAATGGCCGATCCGGCGGCAAGCGATGTGATGTTCCGCACACCGGCCGTCCGGTCCGGCATATCCACATCCACGCGCAACCTTGAAACAACCGGTGTGACGGTGGACGACCCGCTTGTCAGCAGGGCTTGGAATTCGTACCCGCGCGCGGAATAATCGCCCACAACAAAAGGCATCCAGCTTGACCACGTGGGCGTGCCGGATGGATTATCGTTCGTGCTTCGCAGCTGCAACTGCACATTCCAGAGCGAGGGATCAATAGCCTGATCGAAACTTTCCTGCGCATCCACATCGCCCCAGTTGTCCATGAGGGTGCTGTTTTCAACACCCAGAGCGCTTATATCCGCCGTCAGGCGCGACGTGTAAACAGCGCCCAAATCCACGGACTGATAAAAATTATACGTTCCCGAAGTTGCAAGGCCGGCGTTGCCGATGTCTTCATTAACAACCAGATCCATGTTGCCCCAGTCATCAATGCTGTCGGCGCCGGCCAGGCGCAAGACGCCCTCCACGGCGGCGGCATTCGCCTTGTCCCCTGCAAAATCACTGTCTTCCACGAGATCAACAACCGCGTTTAACCCCGCCAGCCCCGCAATGGTTGAAACGATGATATCGGCGTTGACGCTTTCACGACCGCCGGTATCAACCGCCTTCATTAAATAAGTGCCAACCGCCGCCGGAACGGAAACAGATGTTGCGTCCATGGCGATTTTTGTGACAAGGTCGCTCGATCCGCCCCAGGTAACGCCGGTCGTCTGCGGCGAAAAACGCAGCGTGTAATGATCCAGGTCAATATCGGAAACGGAACCCCACGAAAGATAGGCCGTGCTCCCCAGCACGCTCATGTTCAGGCCCGTCACATCCGCCGGAAGCGCTGAAGTTCCCTCGACCCTGTGCCCGGAAACAAGCAGCGGCGCGGAAGACAGGCCATTATTGTCCACGTAACGGATCTGAATATCATAAGTCTCTTCTTCCACGACGTCCGTGATTGAAATACTGTTCCCGGATTGGGAAAAAATATCCGCCGGACGGAAAACGGTTTCATCCTGGGCGCGGATCGACATTTCTGCCCTCAGCGCCCTTCCGAACAGGGGGGGATGAAGCGTAATGACGATACGGCTGGTAAAAGACCCGTCGGCATGGCGGATCAGCGATTCCATGCCCGACTGTATCTGCCCGAGCACCGGTACCGGCGGCCTTTCCAGTTCTTCCGGAACGGTAATGGCGCTGTTAAAGGCCGGAAGGGCCGCAGCATCCGCGCCGTGAACCGCGGAGGCCGCCTCGACACAGGTTATTTTTGCGTTCAAATCGTTTTGCGGCTCGATTGATTTGACGATCAGTTCCGCGCTCTCCTGTCCGCTTTCCCCGAAAAGGGCAAGATCGCCAACGGCGGGGCCTTCGCTTTCGGCCGAGGGGGACGCAACCGTTAAAACAGAAGACATGCCGGCATTCGTGACAACCGCTTTTACAAGCGAGGTTCCGTCCGGCCGCCGGAAACGGACGGCATAGTTTTTACCCGCCTCCATCGTGACATCCGCATCCAGCAGAATAGAGGTGATGTTGCCGCCAAGGGTGGCAACGGCCTTCACGCGGCCGCTCATCAACCCGAACATCGGCACATCGTGCGTAAAGCGGATCAGGTCGCCGCGCGTGCAGACTATGTGCTCGACATCGGCGTTAAAGCTGTAAGTTTCCGTGCGCAGCCGCGCCGTGGCGATATGGTAGCGCCCGTCTTTCCATGCCTGATCGGAACTGGTGACGCCGCGCAGTTCCAGCGTTTCGTATTTTTGCGCTGTCGACGCGTCAAAACCGTCGTCATAAACGAGGCGTTCATCCTGCAGCCAACCCTTTTCACGGTTGGTGAAGCGGACGCGGAGGGCATCCGGTTTTTCGGCAAAAGCCTTTTCGCCACGGAACCCGAAGGTGTTGCGCGGCGTGAAATGCTGCACCGGCGCCGTCTGCGGCTTGTCTTCAATCACCGACCATTTGCCGTCAATATACGTGGGGCTGGCGCGGCCGACGGCGGCGGCGTCCTGCAATATCTCCCGCACCGATGTGTCAAAATCGACAATAAGATTGAATTCGCGGTTTTCGGCGGAGCACGTGTCATGCCACGCCTGAAGCCGCGTCAGGTCAAGACGGCTGTCGGCCAAGGGATTGGCATTGGCGCCGCCCTGCAAAATATACCGGAAGACCGACGCCGGGTTCGACGTCACCTGATCGACCCAGCCGCTGCCGTCCCAGTCCGGAAAAATTGAATGCGCGACGCCGTTAAAACGCTCGATCACGCCGTTCAGCTGATCGGTCGCCTTGATACGGAGCGCCGTCATGGCCAGCCCCGCCATCGTCACGGGTTGCGTGTAACGTATGGTACGCAGCGCCGTCCAGAAGGTTTCATCGAAAACGTTATCTTCTGTACTGTCCGCCGTCAGACGGCGCACGCGGACATCGTATTGTCCCCGGGGAACCTTGAAATTGACGGACCGGCGCAACGCCGCCGACTGTTTTCCGGACAGGTCAATTTCATTGAACTGCAACCCGCCGCCCGCGATGAAAACGGCATTCGAAGAACCGGAAGCCGTGACCAGAAAATCGCCGGCAGCTTCAAAACTTTTTCCGATCCGGCCTGAATCTCTTTCGTCCGTAATCCGCGCCGACGGGATGATAGCCGCGTCACCCGATTGGCGCTCGATGCGCGCCAGGGCAAGAAATCCCGCCGGGATGGCGGGCGCCACAGGGGCGCCGCTATCCACGCCGTCCCTGAAAATCGCGCCTGAAACAAGGCTTGCCTGCCCGCTTGCGGGATCCAGCACAAGACGGTCAATGCGCGTCACAACATGGCTGACGCCGCCGTACACATAAGCGACTGGCCGGTTGATCGCGGAAATATTCTGCGTCGAAATCGCTTTGTAGCTGGCAGCCCCCGCGCTCCACTGGCCAAGCCCCTGTGGGGAATACTGGATTTCAACCTGGACATCCGCCGCCACCCGCACGCTGTTGCTGTTAAGCTTCATCAGGCCGCGCGGCAAGGTGATATCGACGGAGATTTCATCCGCATCGGCATCGGTCGTGCGCGTCACATATCCGCCCGCTGCCGTCAAAACGACCTGCAGGTCGTTTTGCAAAACG